>QIHU01000575.1 GCA_003231035.1 Acidobacteriota bacterium | reverse complement strand
ACGAAACCGGACCCCGATCCGCGGGTCGTCGAGTGGTTACGGCGGCATGAGCGGAAGCTCGCGGTCAACCCCGTCATTCTGGGCGAGGTTCAGTTTGGGATTCTGCTGCTGCCGAAAGGAAAGCGACGTCAAAGGCTCGAGGAGTGGTTCGCTCGAGGGGTCTCAACGATTCACTGCCTGCCCTGGGACTCCGAGACAGGGCTGCGCTGGGCTCAGCTCCTCGCGGCGCTGCGATCTCAGGGCAACGCGATGCCGATCAAGGACAGCCTGATCGCGGCGACCGCGCTGCAGCATGGCTTGCGGCTGGCTACACGGAACGAGAAGGATTTTGAGGCGACAGGCTTGAAGTTGGTGAATCCGTTCGTCTGAGAGGGCTCTGCGAAAGGAGCCGCACTTCTCGGTGCCACTTGCACCGGACCGGCTACCCATTCGCTGTTCACCGCCCTCAGACCGAGATCGTGCCAGAGCCGACCGCTTCCAAACCGTCCTGCTTCCCCTTCCATATCTCGAGATAGTGCAGCTCTCCGTCGTTGAGTCCGGTGAAGGTCGCAGTATGCGTGGTCCCATCGATCGAAAAACAATGCTGCCCTTCGTGGGTATTGATAAAACCGCACTCATAGATCGCGACACAGAAATCTCCACGCGAACTCGGAGGAGGGATGGTGTAGTCCGCCTCCGCTTCCAGGTTGAGCGTGGTGACTCCGGTCGGCACCCGGAATGACCTCGAAGGCAGCCCCCTCGTCATCGTGAAGGAGAAGGAAAATGGAAGAGTTACTTCCGCGATATCGCAGTTCTTCCGGCGCTGGAGCGCGGGATCGGATCTGCGGCTGATGCCAACCGGGAGGGCTCTCGTCGGTTCCCCTCGCCACGCGGACGGCTGTGCCAGTGTCTTGCCGACCCGCTCCGCTTCGCTCTCCGCGGTGGCGTCATCGTCGATTCGAATCGCGGAGCCGGCCGCCGGGCGCAATCCCTGTTGCACCGAGTGGGTCAGCTCGTGAGCCAGCAATTGCCGGCCCTCCCGGGTGGCGGGCGCATAGCGATCGCGAGCGAAGATGATATCCCGGCCCACGGTATAGGCGTGAGCGCCCACCGCCTCGGCCGAGGTCTGCGCAGTCGAATCGGTGTGGATCCGTATCGCGCTCAGGTCATGGCCGAGCCTCGGTTCGAGCTCAGCGCGAACACCGGCGTCGAGGGGTTTGCCGGGCGCTCGCAGGACGCGCTGGACGACCAGTGGCGCCAGCGAACCCTGACTGGCGAGGGTCGAGCTTCGCTGGAGCCTTTTCCTCTTGCACTTCTCGCACTCTCCGCCCTGCTTTGCGCCACCGCACGAGCATTCACGTTGCAGTTTCTGGGTTCCCGTTCGAGCCTGGCTTCGCAGTTTCATGATCGAATCCTCAGAACTTGAAGCCTAACCCGGCGCCGCCCACCAGCTTGGAGCTCTTGGCCGAGAAGCCTCCGCTGGGATCGAGTTCGACCTCCGACTTGAGGGTGATCTCCACGAAGGCTCGCTTGCCACCCAGGCTCAGCTTTCCTCCCGCGCCGAACTTCGACGAGGGGCCGGCCTTCGAGTCGGTACCGACCGAGAAGTCGGCCGAGGCACCTAGACCGATCTGGGCTTCGTCTCCGAGGAGTCCGCCGAAGGTGGCCAAGGGGCTACTCAGCGCCGGGCTCTTGAACTCGGCGGAGCCGCCCACCGAGGCGCCGGCTGAGAGGCTGCTGCCGGGCGTCTCGCCGCCGAAGGTCTGCTTGGCGCCCGCGCTGCCTCCCAGCTTAGCGCCGAGAGAGAGCGTTCCAGCGCTCGATGGCAGGAGGTTCTCTACCTTGACCGCCTGCTCAGCGCTGGCCGTGGCTCCGGCCGCGCCGGTGGTGTCGCCGGTGTCCAGGT
>QIHU01000206.1 GCA_003231035.1 Acidobacteriota bacterium | reverse complement strand
GGGCCAACAGTGCCCTCGCTGAACCCGACCTCCAATCCGAGATCGATCGCCTTACCGTTGAGATCGCTGAGGATATCGATCTCAACGGTGGCCGCTGCGGTCTACCCATGGAAGTCGAGACACCCGGCCTCATGGTGGGTCTCGCGGGGATCGGTTACGGCCTTCTTCGGCTCGCGGCACCCAGTCGGGTACCTTCAGTCTTGGGCCTCGCCCCACCCCCACCAATGTAGCCTGCAAGGGAAGGAGAGTGAAAAAGCCTGGATTGAACAAGCCCTTGGGATCGTAGCGTTGTTTCACCTCTCGAACCGATGGCCACATGTCGCCAAAGTGATCGGCAAGACGTTCCGCGTCGAAACGAACAGAGCCGGTTAGGTAGTACGTGCCCCCCATCTGGCGCGCCAGGTCCACGAAGGCGCGCGATGCGGCCAGCGTCTGCTCGGCGGCACTCTTCGGGACTCTCGAATAGAGACCGATTCCCATGAACATAGGCTCATCTGGGGTTCGAAGCATGGGGCGACGCAGCGTCTTGCGGGTCATTGGCCACAGGATAGTGTGTTCAACGTTGACGATCAGCGGGAAGATGTGTGCCTCGACCTTGCGTATGAAATCCTCGAGGACCGACCATGGAATCAAGACGTCGACGAAAATCTCGGTGATCCGAGGCGAGGTGTGTTGGTCTGTGTGTCCGAGAAGAATGAAGTCCTGTGTGCTGAGATCCTCAGAGTAGATCCACTTTGAATAGTTCAGATCCGACAGAATCTCTCGATCCACGAGTTGGTTCGGGTCTTCGGTTTCCACTGTGATGTTCATCGGGTACAGATGAGAGTGCAAGGGAACTCTCGAACCGTTCACCACCCTGAGGCCGTGATAGCAGGGCCTGACCATGGCATCGAGGTAGTGAATGCGATTTTCTTCCACGAATTGCAGGAAGTAGGTGCGCACGGTGGGAGCGACTCGGCGGAGGCGCTGTCGAGCTTTGGTAATGACGCCAAACTGGCCAAATCCACCCAAGGCGTGCCCAAATAGCTCGGGATTCTCTTCCTCGCTACAGCGTAGGATCTCCCCGCTATGGTGGACAATCTCGAAGTCGAGGCATTGGTCGATCTGAGTGCCTTGCCGGAATGAAGACATACCAAATCCAGCCGCGGAGAGGGTCGTCAACGTCGGCGGAATCCAGCCAAGCGGAACACACTTCGCGACGATGTCTTTCCAGCGGGCTCCAGCTTGCGCCTCCAACCATCCATCCTCCGTGTTGATCGGGCCAATGCGCTGGAGTTCCTGCATATCGATGACAATCCCTCCTTGATTGAGGGACTGTCCGGCGAATGAGAAGCCTCCCGCGCGTGCCGATATTGGAAGATCTCGGTCGTAGCAGTGCTTTACGATGCGCGAGAGTTCCTCGGCGGTCGTTGGGCGCACCACGGCTCGCGGTGTCTTTGTTACCAGTCCGCCATAGTCAGTGGAGAACTCCGCGAGAACCTCGGGGGTATCAGCCACGGTACCGGTAGTCAATCGTGCAAGATCTGACTTGAGGGCCGCTTGAGACATTCTCTTTCCTTCTCTTGTAGGTTCTTTCCTCAGGGACTTCAATCCACTTGGAGCGACTACTGGCGAACGTTTACCTCTTCCAGTTGTTTTCGGATCAGCCGAGCGTAGCTTCCGTCCATTCGCAGCAGCTCGGCATGGCTGCCTCGCTCGCGAATGCGGCCATTGTCCAGCACGAGTATGCAGTCCGCATCTCGGACTGTGCTCAGCCGGTGAGCGATGACGATGCGGGTGCATTGAAGCCGGTTCAGGGCTTTCTCGATCTCTTGCTCGGTGAGAACGTCCAGATGGCTCGTCGCTTCGTCAAGAAGCAGTATCTTCGGCTTGGTGAGCAGCGCCCGTGCCAGAGCGATCCGCTGCAACTGGCCTCCAGAGAGCGATGAACCTCTTTCAGATACGAGGGTCTCATAACCCATTGGCATGGACTGAATCTCCGCGTGGATGGCGGCCTGCTCGGCAGCGTGTTGGATCTCCTCTAGCGGCATGCCCGATCGAGTGAGCTCAATATTCTCGCGAATAGAGCCCGAGAATAGAGCTGGCTCCTGAAGCACAACTCCAATCTGACGACGTAGTGAGTGCAAGTCAAGGCTCTCGATTGGGATCCCATCGTAGGTGATCTCGCCGGTGGTGGCGGGGTAGAGCCCGAGGAGGAGCATTCCGAGAGTGGTCTTCCCCGCGCCCGTGGGACCTACGATGGCGATTTTCTTTCCTTGCGGAATGGTGAGTGAAATATTCCGCAGAACCTTTGCGGACCCAAGAGAATATTGGAAGCTGACGTCTCGAAGTTCGATCTCGCCAGACAGATTTTGGGTGGCTTGAACGGATCCGGTCGGTTCTGGTTCCGCCTCCAGAACGTCAAACAGTCTAGAAAAATGCGCGGCGCCAAGCTGTACTTGCTGAACGATGGCTACGAGCGAGGATAGGGGGCGTAGGACGGCGACGCCAAGAGCGTTGAAAGCAAGCATGGTACCGAGGCTGAGCTCCCCTTTCAGCACCATTTGGGCGCCTAAGAAAAGCAGGGCTAGTGGCGCCAAACTCCCCAGAGCGCTGCTCGACGTCTGAATGAGTGCGTTGAGATGGTTGCGGCGGATGTTGAGGTTCAGGCGCTCGAAGAACAGGCTCGACCACCGTTCGAGAGCCTGTGCCTCGGCACCGCTGGCTTTCAGATAGGTGATCCCGGAGAGAGCTTCAACGAGATAGCCCTGAGAGGCGCCATCCGCTTGAAGACCTTCCTGAAGGAGCGCACGGACTCGCGGAGCCAGGGCGAGGGGTATCGATACTTGAACCACTCCGATGGCCAGAACGACCAGTCCGAAGAGCGGTGCCTGTGAAAACAGAATGGTCAGGTATAGAATTACGAGGCTACCATCGAGAACCGCAGCCAGAGTCGGATGATGCTGTTGCTGTTGAGGCGCATGATCAGGTCGCCGCTGGTGCGTTGCTGGAAGAAGGGCAGGGGGAGACTGAGCATGTGCTCGAAAAACCCCAGCATCATTTGAGAGTCGAGTCTTGCCTGTAGGTAGATGAACAGCGCATGGCGCAAATAGATGGTCACCAGCTGCATCAGGACGATGACCGCGAGTCCGAGCGCCATGATGGTCAGTAGATCCTCGAGACCCGAAGGGAGAACATTGTCGACGATAATTTTTGTTGCGACAGGCAACACCAGGCCCAGCAGCTGGAGGACTACGGAACTCACCAGAATCTGTAAGAGAATTCTCCGAATTCCCGAGACGCCGAGCGCATAGGCGAGATATGATTTCCATGGGCTGTCACTCTTTACCGCCCTGCGTGCGAAACTCATGCTGGGTTCGAAGGTCATCACCACCCCGGTGAAACCAGCGTCGAATTCAGAGGGCGTGAGACTCTTGCGTCCGATTGCCGGGTCGACGATCTCGATCTCCTTCTCGGACCAGCGCTCGACTAGGATGTAGTGGTTGAAGTTCCAGTGCACGATCGCAGGTAGCTGGAGATGCTGGAAATGATCGGGCTGTCCCGAGTAAGAGCGCGTCCGCAATCCGAAGTCGCGCGCGACTTTGGCGATTACACTCGCTCTGACACCGTCGCGACCGGTGCTAATGCACTCATGCAGGTCGGCAACGCTGGTCTGTCGGCCATGGAAGCTGAGAACCATCGCCAAACAGGCTGCGCCGCACTCGGCATTGCTATTTTGGAGAATGGTCGGTACGCGCTTGCGCCGGGTACTAGAGCTGGCCGCGGGCGATGAGTTCTTCATTGGGATCGGGTGGCTAGAAAAATACTCTGATGCCGGGAATGAGGCTCAGGACGGGACGAGATTCTACTTCGACCTGGATCGGAAGATTGCTGCCGACATAGGTGCTCCAGTCTAGCCCGCTGGGCTCGGTGTCGATCTGGGCAATTGCCACCACTGTCGGGCCGTCGATCAATCCCACGCCAAGATGATCCAGCTCGAATCTCTGGTAGATGGCCTTCGGGCTCATCACTGCGTTATCTACCCGCTGTAGGCGAGCGTTGAGAAGGGGTGTTTCCCAAGACCTTTTGTCGTAGGCAACGACCCGCTGGCCGGCTTGAAGCTGAGGCAGAGAGTCAGCTGGCAGCAGCGAAACAAGGATGGGACGTTCGGAGTTCTCCTGCTCGATCACGAGTCCGACGCCACCCAGGGTCACCGGCACCTCCGTGTTCCAAATGAAAGCTGTGAGTAACGCAAGTCCGCCCAGGAGCGCCCAGAAGACGGGGAAGAGCTTAGGCCGCGCGAGCTTCAGGACGACGATCTTCTGCTGATTCTGCAGATAGAGCCGGTGCGCCTTCTCCCTAAATATCAGCCCTTTCTCTCGCTGAGT
>QIHU01000225.1 GCA_003231035.1 Acidobacteriota bacterium | reverse complement strand
CGGATGGCCACCGAACTTCCGGCTTGGGAACTGGCCCACGGTGGCGAGGGCCACCTCGAACTTGTCGAGGATCTGGTCCGCAGGGGCTTAGACACCCCAGGGTTCTAAATGTCAAGCAGCGATCTGGGTTTGTTGTGGTCGGTGGGCCCAGGCGGTGTGTTCGTTGTAGTGGGTTCGGTTGCGGAGGCAGCCGTGGAGGTAGCCGACGAGTCGGTTGCCTAGGGCTCGTAGGGCTTGGTGGTGGAGATCACCAGCGGAGCGGTGTTGGTCGTAGAAGTCCCGGCAGCCTGGGCTGGTTTGCAGGGAGCAGAACGCCCATTGGTCGATGGCGTCGTAGAGACGCCGGTTCCGGACGTGGCGGGCCAGCACCGCTCGTTTCTTCCCGGAAGCTTTGGTGAGGGGTGAGGTGCCGGCGTAGTTTCTGCGAGACTTGGCGGAGGCGTAGCGTTCGGGGTCGTCTCCGAACTCTGCGAGCACCCGGGCGCCGAGCACATCACCAAGTCCTGGCATGGAGAGGTAGATGTCGGCGTCCGGGTGTTGCCTAAAATGGTTCGCGAGCTCTAACTCGAGGGCTTTGATCTGGGTATTCAGCCCGGCGATGACCTCAACTAGCGCCTTCGTGGTGGTAGCGAACGCTGCGGTCACTGCTGACGGCGCGGCGAGTTGCGGGGACCGCAGCGATGTTTGGATCTCGGCGGCTCGGGTGTCGAGGTTGCGTTGACGGCCACCCTTGCGAAGCGCCGAGCGGATCTGAGCGATCGACAGGCGGGCGGCCCCCTCGGGGCTGGGTGCTTTGGCCAACACAGCGACCGCGTCGCGATCGGCCAACTCCTCGAAGGCTTCCAGCGCAGCCGGGAAGAATTCGCGGAGGTCGTTACGCAACCGGTTGCTGTGACGGGTCCGGTCCCAGATCAGGTTCTGATGGGCCCGAGCCAAGATCTTCACACCGTCAACAGCGTCGCTGTCACCGGCGACCGGTCGGTGGTTATGTGAGTCGGTACGGACCAGATCAGCTAACACCTTGGCGTCGCCGGGATCGGACTTAGCGCCGGCGACGTTGTGACGGTCCCGATACCTTGACACCGACAACGGGTTGATCGCATACACCTGGTACCCAGCCGCGATCAAAGCCTGGACCCACATGCCACGCTCGGTTTCGATCCCCACCACCACCTCAGCCGGGTCCGTAGCATGCTCGGCGATCATCGCGTGTAACGCCGCCACCCCCTCGAGACCCTCAGGGACCCGCTTCGCGGCGAGCCGGTCGCCGGCCTCGTTCATCAAATGGACGTCATGATGGGCCTCAGCCCAATCATCACCCACAAACACTGTCATCCTGTTTCTCCCTCTACCTCGTGGATTGTTTCGTTGAGCCAGCGGGCTTCCCAGCGGCGACCTAATGGATCAGTGCTCGAAGCACGACACCCCATGAGCGCTTAACGGGCAGCCCGAACCAACCAACCGGGGCACGATCTAAGCTTAGGAATCCCGAAGGTTCCAGGGGCCAAAAGTGCTCACCGGCCAGCAGCCCGGAACCAGCCTCCCCGATCACTCAGAACGACTGGTCGATCCCCATTAGGGGCTGAGCGGATAGGGAGAGCGAAGCGAACCCTGGTAGCGAAACCCGGGGCCAAGCAACCCGTCAGGGTTGCCAGCGGCCCGGCGCGCAGCGCCGTGAGCGGGAGATGGGCTAAGGAGCGAGGGCGGGAGAATCGCCTATCGGCTCGGCCCATATTCTTCGGGGTTCGGGTCGGGTAACGCCGTCTCGGATTCGGCTGTGTCGCTGTCGGGGTCAAGATCGTGGTCGGGCAAGGTCTGGCTCGCGAGCGACGGCGTTGCCGAACCGCCTGCAGTGGAGGTCGAGGAGAGCGTGGTGAGAGGGCCTTCCT
>QIHU01000464.1 GCA_003231035.1 Acidobacteriota bacterium | reverse complement strand
TCGGTCTCGCTGAGCTGGATGACTAGTTTTCTCGGTGCCGTCTTCGTTTTCTCTGTCATGGATCTAGAATTCCCCTAACCCGCCAATAATATCAACCTTTGTCCATCGAGAGCGCGAATTGCACATGACAGCGAGCGGCACGGGCTGCCATCAGGCGCCGAACTTCTTCAGCCGACCGGCGTTTGCCAGCATCAGAGCCATCAGATCTTGAGCCGGAAAGGTCCCTAGATGGCCTCGGATTGCCGCCGTCTCGTTGAACAGGGTGCACTCATCGATGAAGCATCGAGCGGAATTGAGCAGCAGTGGCACCGGGTGCCAGCTATGCGCCTTCATCGGCGCGGGAGTGGAATGATCGCCGGTGATTGCCAGGACGTCCGGTTCGAGCGCCAATAAATCCGGCAACTGCGCGTCCACCTCTTCGATCACCGCGACCTTGGCATCGAGGTTGCCATCCTCACCGGCGGCATCGGTCCCCTTGACGTGCAGAAAAAAGTAATCGAAGCGATCCCAGTGGCGTTCCGCCTCGGCCAAGGTATCGGCGAAACTCTTGCCACAGGGCACGACCTCCATCCCGCAGGCACCCGCGACCCCACGGTAGAGCGGATAGCCGGCGAAGGCACCGCAACGCATCTGGTGCACCTCTCCCAGCCGCGGGAGATTGGGCAGGACCGAGAAGCCTCTCAAGAGCAGTCGGTTCGCCCGCGGCTCATCCACCACCGCCTCTTGCAATACGGCCAGAACCTGCTTCACTTTGCCGACCGTGGCCGCGGCCTCCGGCTCGCGCGGTTGGGGTTCGAGCGGACTGACCCCGAGCCGCTGCGGATCGGTATCGTGGATCCGCGGCGACAGCCCTTCGCCGCGCAGCAAGAGCACGAAGCGATAGCCGATCCCGGCGGTCAATTGGACCTCGATACCGGCGATGGGCCGGGCCTCGATCGCTCCTTGGAGAACTCTGACCAGCCGCTTGCATTCCGCGGTCGCGATGCGCCCGGCGCGGCGATCGGTCAGCTTGCCGGAGCCGTCCACGGTGGCGAAGTTACCGCGCGCGGTTACATCCCCCGGCCGCACCTCAACCCCGGAACCCAGCGCCTCGAGCACGCCGCGGCCAATATCGGCCTCGGGCGATCGCGGGTCGTAGCCGAACAACGACAGATGACCGGGACCACTACCCGGAGTAATGCCCGTGCCCGCGGGTACGATGCGACCGAGTGCGGAGCGCCGTGCCAAGGCATCCATGTACGGGGTCCGCGCAGCCTCGAGCGCCGTTCGCGGCTGATCGAGGGTTCGTAAGTCGCCGATGCCATCGAGGACCAGTAAAACCATCCGGGTTTTCGCGGGTCGAGCTAGGCGAGCTAGGAATTCATGCTGATCCACGGTGGTTGCCCTACAAAAAAATCAAGCGACCCAATAAACACTAGCGCGCAGTTGCAAACGAGCCCTGGGCTCGAAGCCGCTGCCGTAGACGGCAAATGAACTGGTCTCCGCCATCACCGGCAAGACCACCCAACCGTCGAAACTCTCGCCGCCGGAATAGGGCGGCACCACCGGCTCGATCTCAGCCAACTTGATCCAGTGCTCGTCGTCGGGATCCAGACAGGCGCGCAGCTCCACGTAGGATCGATCCAGATCGATGGCCCGTTGCGCCGAAGGGTGCCATAGCGAGACCACGAAGCGACCCTCGTCGTAGGGGCGCGTGTCCAAGATACCCCTGCCATCGACCTGCAAGGGAAAGAGGAAAGAGCCGTTGGTTCCGGTGGCGAAGATCTCAGGCGTGGAGGCGAAACGGACCTGCCGAGGGGGTGTATTCGAAGAACTCACGGTGAGGACTCCTGCCCCAACCGCACGAGGGCGCCAGCGCTACGCGTAGCCCAAACGATCCCGGTGTCCGG
>QIHU01000371.1 GCA_003231035.1 Acidobacteriota bacterium | reverse complement strand
GGAGGTCGGGTTGGTGTTTGGTGAGGAGTTGTTGGTAGGTGGCCAGGCTGATTCCTGCTTCGGTAATGTAGGAAGCGGCCTGTTCTAGCGCCAGGGGTAGGTAGCCGAGCGCGTCGGCGAGTCCGGTGGCGGCGGGCTCGTCTGTTTGGTCGGTTCGTTCGAGAAGGAACTGGCGAGCGGCTTGGGGGCTCCAGACGTCGATGGGGACGGGGTGACCTAGCGCTTTCCAGTCGGGGTTGCGGGAGGTGATGAGCACACGGCCGGCGGGTCCTTGGGGGCAATAGGGTCTAACGTCTTGGGGTTCGTTGGCGTTGTCGAAGATGAGTAGCCAGCCGGGGTTGCTTTGGAGCCAGCGGAGAGTGTCGGTGACGAGTTGATCGAGGTTCTCGTGTCCTGGGAGGCCGAGTTCGGTGGCTAGGGCGGCGAATTGGTTCTTGAGGGTCTCGGGTTCTTCGGCGATCATCCACCAGACTAGTTGGTAGTCGGCCGCGTGGCGGTAGGCGTATTCGATGGCCATTTGCGTCTTGCCCACGCCGCCTAGGCCGGCGATGGCCTGGGTGAGGGCGGCGCTTGGGCCGGTGGCGAAGGCGTTGTGGAGGGCTTCGAGCCGGTCGTCGCGGCCGGTGAAGTTGGGGTTGCGGGGTGGGAGGTTCCAGATTGGAGGGAGGGCGCCGGGGAAGGGGGGTGGAGAGTTCGTGGGGGCGGCGTCTTGGGTCTTGGGCGATGGGAATTTCGGCGGCTGCTCCGGCTTACCGCTGGGTTTCAAGCCGTCGAGCAGAGCCTTGCGCGCACCCTCTTCGTCGGTCCCGACAAGATCGATGTAGATGAGCGGCCCTAGAAGGCCGGTTGGTTTGCAGCCTTTGACCCGAACAGGAAGAAGGCGTCGAGAGGTGCTTTCGGGGTCTGTCGCGAAGATCGCGGCCCATTCTGGCGCGCAGAAGGCACTGCCGAGGTAGTCGGAGGAGAGCACCGCGATCGTCTGCTCGCACTCTTGAACAGCCTTCTGCATGTTCAGAACGAAGTTCTCACCGGGGCGGAAGGTCCACGCCTGAATCTCGACGCTGTGTCCCTCTTCTTCCAGTTGCCAGGCGATCCACTCCGCGTAGTCACGGTCGGCCTGGGTGTAGCTGATGAAGAAGTCTTTCACGCTGTCGAAGTCTCTCTGGTGGGGGCTGTCCAAGTATAGCTCTGAGTGCGTATTCCCAAGAATCCGTTCTTTGGGCTCAGCCCCTCTCTTCAGCCCTACCGGGGTGCCAGTCAAACCGGAGAGCCGGCCCCCCTTCGAGACGCGAGGACGCCCAAACACTCCACCAAAGAGTTCGCGTCACCCGCGCGGTGGCCTAAGGCAGCGGGCACGGACAGTCGGAGGGCACCCATCGGCAATCTTCGTAAAGCGGAGGTGAATGTTTGAGCCCGAAGGGTGAGTTGCGCCGGAGCTCGAAGATTGCCGACTCGGAGTGCAACCATCCAGCCACGCAGCCGCCCGGCCACCGCGCGGGTGACGCGAACTCGACCCCCAGCGGGCAGCGCCCATGGTTCCAGCTTCTGGGCGATTTGCCACCCGATTTGCCACCCGATTTGCAAGCGGATTTGCAAGCGGCAGTCCCACGGGGATTGCGGTCTGTCCCGGTAGCTTGAGGTTCTAGGTCCGATAGAGAGAGGGGCCGTTTGGGGGAGGCTTGGCTGCCGGTTCGGAGTGCTGGAGTTGGAGGCCAGTCAAACAGGAGGGGAACGCGAGCGGTCTCCCCCATATGCAGTATTTCGGTGTTCTTCTTGGTTGAGCGAGTCCTGAATTGGTGGCTTATTGGCCACTCGTGCTGGCGAAGCGCTGACGGAGTACCGCCTGATGCGCAAAGGCTTTGGATTCAGTGACTTGACTTGGTGGAATCGCTCC
>QIHU01000623.1 GCA_003231035.1 Acidobacteriota bacterium | reverse complement strand
GTGCGCCGCAACGACGCCGTGGTGGTTCTCTCCGATCGTGACTACGCTCAGCTCACCGGCGGCAAACCGTCCTTCAAGGACTTCCTGCTGAATGGCCCCAGCCTCGAGGAGCTCGACCTCGCTCGCGACCCAGCTGCGATGCGCGACATCGATTTGTGAGAGTCCTGCTCGACACCTGTGTGCTCTCGGAGATCCAGCGCCAGCAGGGGAATCCACAAGTTCGCGAGCGCGTGCAGGCGATCCACGGCGACGACCTCTTCCTCAGTGTCCTCACCGTCGGTGAGCTGACCAAGGGCATCGAACTCTTGGAAACCGGAACTCGCCAGACGACTCTTCGCCAATGGCTCTTGAGTTTGGAGCAAGATTACGAGGATCGCATCCTATCGATCGATACAGAAACGGCGCGAATCTGGGGAGAGATCACTGCCGGAGCGCAGTCCAAGGGACGGACAATTCCCGCCTCGGACGGCCTGATCGCCGCGACCGCGATCCGCCATGGACTCCACGTCATGACCCGCAACGTCGCCGACTTCGCGCACACCGGCGCCATGCTGATCAATCCATGGCCGGACGGTTGATCGCGGAGCGGGAGAACCGCGCTCCTCACCTGCGATAGTGTCCCCCCTCCATATCTTGAAGGAAACCCAAGGATGCTCGAAACAATCTCACAACAGATCCAAGAACTCGGCCTAAGCCCGACGGCGACCGCGATGGCGGTACGCGCAATCGCACTGCTCGCCCTGCTGGTCGTCGCCGCCGTCTCTTTCTTCGTTGCCAAGCGGCTATTGCTCAGACTGGTCAGCTCCGCGGTGAAGAGGACCAAGACCGAGTGGGACGATCGACTGCTCGAACACCGGGTCTTTTTTTGGCTCGCTCACCTCGCCCCGGGTGTCGTTCTGTTTCTTCTCGCCCCGGTGGCGCTGAGCGGGGCCGAGCGGCTGATCGCGATCCTTCGCTCCGGCTCTCAGATCTACATGATCGTCGTCGCCCTGCTCGCCTTCGACGCGCTGATCAACGCTGCCCTGGAGATCTACGACACCTTTGGCGTCTCCAAGCAGGTGCCGCTCAAAGGATTCGGCCAGGTGGCCAAGATCGTCCTGTACCTGGCTGCCTTCATCGTCATCCTGGCCACCCTGCTCGGCAAGTCTCCTCTCTTGTTGCTCAGCGGCATGGGAGTCCTGGCCTCGGTGTTGATGTTGGTCTTCAAAGATCCGATCCTCGGCCTGGTCGCCGGGATTCAGCTCTCAACCAACCGCATGCTGTCCAAAGGGGACTGGATCTCCATGTCGGCCTACGGCGCCGACGGCGATGTGATCGACATCGCGTTGACGACGGTCAAGGTCCAGAACTGGGACAAGACGATCACCACCATCCCCACCTACGCGCTGATCAGCGACTCGTTCAAGAACTGGCGCGGGATGGCGGAGTCGGGCGGACGGCGGATCAGCCGGTCGGTCCATATCGACAAGACTTCGATCCAGTTTTGCACTCCAGAAATGCTCGAACGCTTCGCCAAGGTCCAGTACATCGCCGCCTACCTTGAGGAGAGTCAAGAGAGGCTGGCGACTTGGAACGCAGAGCACAAGATCGACGACGCTAGCCTGGTCAACGGCCGTCGGCTGACCAACGTCGGCATCTTCCGCGCTTACCTGCTCGCCTACCTGCGCAACCACCCCGACGTGAACCAAGAAATGACTCTCCTGGTGCGCCAACTAGCGCCAACCCCGGACGGCCTTCCCATCCAGATCTATTGCTTCAGTTCGAGCACCGAGTGGGGGGTCTACGAGGATCTCCAGGCAGACATCTTCGATCACATTCTGGCGGTGGCGGCCCAGTTCGATCTGCGCCTCTTCCAGAACCCCAGCGGCAACGACTTTCAGCGGCTCACCCGTAGCCCATCAG
>QIHU01000342.1 GCA_003231035.1 Acidobacteriota bacterium | reverse complement strand
CGCGCAAGCGAAGGTAGCAATGAGGGCCGCTCCCAGGAGGGGGGCGCGCAGGAGCTTGGCAAGACTACGGAGGTGCGTGCTGGTCATGGTTGGATAACTAACACAGTTGAGCCCAAAGTGAGCACTGGGCGGCCTACCGTCTCAGAAAAGGGCTCTACTCGGTAAGATGCGGGCCATGCGTCGCGGAGTGATTGCCGTCTCATGGATCGCCGCCTTCCTGGTGGGCCTGTTGCTGCGGCTGTGGAACTTGCCCGATCAGATTCTGGGCGGAGACGAGCTGCACGGCGTTCGCGCGGCCTTGCAGCTTCCGCTGGCGAAGATCCTGCGCACCTATGGCCAGGTGGATCCCTGTATCCCGCTCGCCTCCTTCTACCGGCTGGTGATCGACTTTCGAGGCTATCTGGACGAAACGGTGGTTCGTCTGCCCTCGCTGCTCAGTGGCTTGGTGGCCCTTGTCGCCATGCCGCTTCTAACTCGGCGGCGGCTGGGCTGGGACGGTGCTCAACGACTGGCGTGGATGGTGGCAATTTCGCCTCTGTGGGTCTTGTACAGCCGGCTAGCACGACCCTACATGCCGGTGGTCTTGCTGGGATTCGTCGCCTTCATGGCATTCGACCGGTGGGTGGAAGAGAGGCAGCGGCGGTGGGCGGTCCTGTGGGCGGTGAGTTCGGGCCTCGCCATATGGTTTCACCTTGTCACCGCCCCGTTGGTGCTTTCGCCGTGGCTTTTCGAAGTCGTGCGCAAGGTGGTGGCCCGGCGCTCTCGTTCGTCGACTGGCCTGCTGCCGTGGCCGGCGCTGCTCGGCTTCGGTGGGTTGGCTGGGCTGGTGATTCTTGCTCTGGTCGGTCCCGCCGCAAGCTCGGTGGTGGAGGTCCTGCAAGTGAAGCAGGGGGGGAGCCAGATCGGTGCTTCGACGCTCCTCGGTGTCTGGTATCTCCAGGCTGGGACTGCTCGGGGGGTGTTGTCGGTAGTCTTCTGGGCTCTCGCGTTGACCGGCTTGGCGCGTCTGTTCGCCAGCCAGACGCTCTTTGCGGCGCGGTGTCTTTGTGCGGTGATCGCGCAGCTGGCTACGGTGTGGCTGTTGTCTCCGTACGGAGTCTCCAACCCTCTGGTGCTCAACCGATACTGGCTGGTGATCTCTCCGATCGTTTTCTGCTGGTGGGCGAGCGCCTTTCCTCTCGGGCGCGGCGCCGACATCGCCACCACCGGTGCGGCACCTGGAAACCGGGTCGGGAGGGGCGCTGGTTTTGCGGTCGCGGCGCTGGTGTTCTTGTTCTTGGTGCGCGGCCCGCTACTCAGTCGAGCCTATGCCACCTCATCGTTCACTCAGAGCAACGACTATGTGGCTTTCCATAATCCCAAGAGGGTCGCGACCACGATTCTCACCGCCCAACCCGCCGGAGCCCTCGAGGCCCTCAGCGAAACGGGGCCGCTCTTGGTTTTTCCGTGGTCGAGCCGATGGCTGCTCAATCGAGGGCTCGCCCGCCAGCAGCAGGTACTCGGTAGATCGATGGTCGTCGCTTCACCGGAGCGACCGCTAAGCCTGCCGTCGCTGCGCCTGCGAAACTTGAGCGCGGCCGACCCCGCTTCGTTTCTCGCGAGCCGCGCACGCTACCTGGCGATCTTTCTGGATCTTGCCGACGAAGAGCGGCGCTGGGGGGGACCGGGGAGGCACTCGCACTTCCGACCAACGCAGGTAGAGCTCTTTCGTGGACTGGCCCAGGCCATGGTGGGCCGTCTCGAAGCCGAATGGGGGCCGCCTTTGGCGCGGGACGAGAGGGTAGTGGTCTGGGATCTGGCGGCCCTGCGTGGGAGGAGCTAGTCCTCGGGTTCGGCGGTGAAGAGCGCGCTGCGTAGACCGCAGCGGTGGCCGTACCATCGGGCGAAGGTCCACAGAGTTTGGATTGCAT
>QIHU01000438.1 GCA_003231035.1 Acidobacteriota bacterium | reverse complement strand
CAAGTGAAGCCGATCCAGAAGAAACCAAGAAGACCGATCCGAAAAAAGTCTCTCGTAGCCCCTTGCGAGAGGAGTCCAGATATGGGGTGAAAACCGAAAAACGACGTTTTTTCGGTTGAGGGGACCTCGGCGAGAGGTCCCCATAAACAAAAGGGAGGGGGAGAGGGCGGCCCTAGCCGCCCGGGAGGGCGAACGGAGCGTGCGAGCCGCCAGGCGAGCCCGGCCGGCTAGGCCGGACTCCTTAGGGTGAATCGCGAAAAATCGCATTTTTTCGCGAGAGGGATCTCGGAGAGAGATCCCTAAAAAAGAAACGGCACCCGGCGCTAAAAGAATCACTACCGCCCGCACTACTGGAGGTAAGCCAACATCTCCTTGGCAACCCCAGCCTCCGGGTGCCCTGGGCTGACGTCGAGGAACTTCTGGAAGCGTTCGATCGCCTTGGTCTTCTGATCCAGGTTGGTGTAGGAGAGGCCGAGTCGATAGAGGACGTTGGGTTCTTCGGGGCGGATGGTCAGGGCGCGTTCTAGTTGGTCGACGGCGCCTTGGATGTTGCCGCCGTCGAAGAGTTTGACTCCGGTGTCGAAGAGCCATTGGAAGATGCCGTCCGGGTCGTGCTCGGCCAGGTTGGCCAGGGCTTCGTCGGTCTTGGGTTTGTCTTTGAGTAGCCGGTAGGCATCGAAGCGGAGGCGCAGCGCTTGGAGGTGGCCGGGCTCGACGGCGAGGACCTTTTCGGCCATGGTGGCGGCTTGGGTGTAGTTTTCTTCGCCCATGTCGACGGTGGCTAGGCCGACTTGGGCGGCGATGAAGGTGGGGTTCATCTCTAGCGACTCTTCGAAGCGGGCGCGGGCGGCGACGCGGTCTCCTACTTTGAGGGCGGCGACGCCTTCGTTGAAGATCATCGTTGCGGCGTTGGCGCTGTCACCGAGGTTGGAGAGTTTCTCGCGCGCGGCCTTGGCCTCGGCGGTCTGGCCTAGGTCGCGGTGGGCCTCGTAGACGAGGCGCAGGCCGCGCAGGTCGTCGGGTTCCAGGGCCAGGAGTCGTTGGGCCGCTTCTAGCGCCGCTTGGGGCTTCTTCTGTTGAAGATAGATGCCGGCGAGGCCGGAGTAGGCGGGAGCCAGCTTGTCGAAGAGCTCTAGGGCGGCGCGGAATCTCTCTTCGGCGGTGGCCAGGTCTCCGTCTTGCAGAGCGGCGACGCCTTCGTTGAAGGTGGCTTGGGAGGGGGTCAGACTGGCTGTGTTGGCCTTGGCCGGCTGCTGTTCCTGGGCTTTCCGCTGAGCCTGGGCGGCCGCGGGCAGGTTGACCGTCTGTCGCTTGACGCCGCGAATCTCGGCCTTGATGTTGAACTGTGACTTGGCGTAGCCCTCGTGGTCGATATGGAGGATGTATTGCTTGGTGGCGTCCACGAAGGTGAAAGTGGCACGGCCTTTCTTGTCGGTCACCACCGACTTGTCGAACTCTGGCAGTTGGGGGCAGGAGGCGCGTACGGTGATTCCCGGCAGCACTTCCCCGGCCTCGTTCTTGACCGTCAGAATGTAGCGGCCGTAGGCCTGCGCGGAAGCGAGGGTGGCGCTGAAGAGGAGGAGGGCGAGGACTAAGGGCAGACTCGATTTGGCGGCACGTTTCATCGCGCCAGTATCCCACAGGGTGGGCAACCGAAGGCTAGGCTAGGAGGCGGCTTTGAAGATGAAGAAGTGCTGCGAGGGGAGGAACTCGTGGAGTTGGTCGAGTTCGAATCCGGCCGGTTCCCACTCGGAAAGCACCTGTTTGACGGTCATCCGGTGGTCGCGGTGGATGTGGGAGGCAGTGCTGCCTAGGGCGCGGTATTCGAGAAGGGCGATGCGACCCTCTGGCGCCAGGCTGGCTTTCAGCGCCTTGAGCATCGCTTTCGGCTCCTGCATTTCGTGGTAGACGTC
>QIHU01000527.1 GCA_003231035.1 Acidobacteriota bacterium | reverse complement strand
TCTGCGCTCGCATCTACCGCACCGGCATTCTGATGTATGGCAAGAAACCGACGATCGGAGAGATTTTCCGCTGGCTGCGCCACGCCTGAGGCTCGCTGGTAGAGTCCGTGCCCTATGCATAGGCTGCGTTCAACCAGGCCCGTCCGCTGGGCGGCGGCGGGCCTGGGTCGATTTCTTGGGGTGGCTTTGACCTTGCTGGTTGTCGGCCCGCCTCCTGGTGACTGCGGCTCCCTCGCCTTCACCGAGATTGCCGTCGCCGCCGGCCTCGACTACTCGCATGGCTATATTGGACCCATCGAACCCGAAATTCGCGACGCGGTCAGCGGCGTCGCCGTGGGTGACTTCAACGGCGATCGCTGGCTCGACCTCTACGTGGTGCGGGGCGACATCGGCCCCAACCTCCTGTTCGCCAACCTGGGCGACGGCACCTTCGCCGAAGTGGGCGCCGCGGCGGGGGTGGCGATCGCGGGCGAGTTGGGCTCCGGCCCGGCCTTCTTCGACTACGACGGCGATGGCTGGCTCGACCTCTTCGTCGGCGGTATCGACGGCAGCAAGCCCCACCTCTTCCGCAACCGTGGCGACGGCACCTTTGAGGAGGTTACCGCGGCCGCCGGCATCCAGGTCGCCGGTAACACCGTTTCAGCCTCCTTCGGCGATTACGACCGTGACGGGGATCTAGACCTGGTCACCAGCCACTGGCACACCGATGTCGCCACCGAGGAGGGTCGCCTGTGGCGCAACCGTGGCGACGGCACCTTTGAGAAGGTCACCGACGCCGAGGCGGGGATCACCGGCTATGAGCTTTTTGACTACACCTTGGCGCCCAATTTCGTCGACTACGATGGCGACGGCTGGCCCGACCTGCTGAGCAGCGGTGATTTCGGCACCAGCAAGATCTTCCGCAACTTGGGCGACGGCACTTTTGAGGATCGCACCTCGGCGGTGATCACCGACGAGAACGGTATGGGTAGCGCCTTCGCCGACTACGACGGCGACGGCGATCTCGACTGGTTCGTCTCCTCAATTTGGGATCCCGATGGCTTCAACGGTGGCGCCAACTGGGGGCTGACCGGCAACCGCCTCTACCGCAACGTGGGCGGTGGCGAATTTGAAGACGCGACCGACGAAGCGGGGGTGCGCGAAGGCTACTGGGGGTGGGGCTCCTGCTTCGTTGACCTCGACAACGACGGCGTGCTCGATCTCTTCCACGTCAACGGCTTTCGCGGCGCGCTGGCGGGGGAGTTCCTCGAAGACCCCTCGCGGCTGTTCATGGGCAACGGCGACGGGACCTTTACCGAGCGCTCGGTGGAACTCGGTATCGACGATGTCACTCAAGGCCGCGGCGTGGTCTGTTTCGACTACGACCGCGACGGCGATATCGACCTCTTCGTGGCCAACAACTCGCAGCCCCCGGTCTTCTTTCGCAACGAGTTGATGGAGAGTGGCGATCCCGCGGGCGAACACCACTACCTCAACCTGCGGCTGAACGGCAGAGCACAGAACCGGCAAGCGATCGGCGCCCGCGTACGCTTGAGCGCCGGTGGCGTCACCCAGCTGCGCGAACTCAACGCCAAATGCAGCTACGTCTCCCACCAGCCGGCCGAAGAACACTTCGGCCTCGGTACGAACACCGTCATAGACGAAATCGAAGTCACCTGGCCCGACGGGTCGGTCGACCGCTGGTTCGATCTGCCCGTCGACCAATTCCTAGAGCTGGCCCCCGCCGAGTCAGCGGAAATCCCCACCCTCAGCCCCGCCGGGCTAATTCTCCTCGTCCTGACCCTGCTCGCCGCTGCCTGGCTGGTGCTTCGGCGGCTGCTGACTGTCTAGCCTTGGCGGAGTAAGTTACTGAATCTAAGGGGTTTGCAAATCGGGTGGCACTTGTTGTGGGCAGGACCAGGCAGAGGGCCGCTCTGGCCTAGCCGGGTGCCGGTTTGCGAAACGGCCGGCACTGCGGGCCGCCTACACCACTCCGTAAGCGAGCATGGCGTCGGCCACTTTGATGAAGCCACCGATGTTGGCGCCTTTGACGTAGTCCACGTGGCCGTTGGTGCCCTCGCCGTGGCGTACGCAGCGGCTGTGGATGTCGGTCATGATCTCTTGCAGCTTGCTGTCCACCTGCTCGCGCGGCCACGAGATGCGCAGCGCATTCTGGCTTTGTTCGAGGCCGGATACCGCCACTCCGCCGGCGTTGGCCGCTTTGCCGGGGGCGAACAGGATCTCGGCTTCGAGGAATCGGTGCATGGCCTCGCGGGTGCTCGGCATGTTGGCGCCTTCGGCGACCGCTTGCACGCCGTTTTTCAAGAGGGTGTCGGCGTCGTCCGCGTCCAGTTCGTTCTGGGTGGCGCAAGGGAAGGCCAACTCCACGGGAACCGACCAGGGGCGGGTTTTGGCGTGGAAGGTAGCTCCGGCGAAATGATCGGCGTACTCGTGGATCCGACCGCGCCGCACCTCCTTGAGCTCCTTGAGCCAGGCGAGCTTCTCGGCGTCAATGCCTTGCGGGTCATGGATAAATCCGCCCGAATCCGAGGCGGTGACCACCTTGGCGCCGAGTTGCACCAGCTTCTCGATGGCGTAGATCGCCACATTGCCCGAGCCTGAGACGGAGCAGACTTTCCCTTCGACCCCTTCGTCTCGCCGTTCGAGCATCCGCTGGGTGAAGTAGACGCAGCCATAGCCGGTCGCCTCGGTGCGGATCAAGCTGCCGCCGAAGGCGAGTCCCTTGCCGGTCAAGATGCCGGCGAAGCGGTTCTCCAGTCGCTTGTACTGCCCGAACATGTAGCTAATCTCTCTGGCGCCGACACCGATATCGCCGGCCGGCACGTCGACATCGTCACCGATGTAGCGGTGGAGCTCGATCATCAAGGACTGACAGAAACGCATGACCTCGCGGTCGCTACGACCTCTGGGGTTGAAGTTGGAGCCCCCTTTGCCGCCGCCCATCGGCAGGCCGGTCAGGCTGTTCTTGAACACCTGCTCGAAACCGAGGAACTTGAGCACGCTCAGGGTGACCGAAGGGTGGAAGCGCATCCCGCCCTTGTAGGGTCCGATCGAGTTGTTGAATTGCACCCGCCAGGCGCGATTGGCGTGAATACGCCCCTCGTCGTCTTCCCAGGTGACGCGAAAGATCACCGCCCGATCCGGCTCGGTCATGCGCTCAATGATCCGGTTCTCGGTGTACTTGCGGTTGTCGAGCAAGAAGGGGGTCAGTGACTCCGCCACTTCCTGTACCGCCTGATGAAACTCGGGCTCGCCTGGGTTGCGCCGAACGAGTCCGCGCATGAACCGCCGCATCATGACCTTGGCCTTGTCAGCCATTGGAAATCTCCGTTCTTGAGAGGGTTGTCGTTTGCACACTGTCGCGCCCGCGCTGCTTTTTGCGCTCCAAGACTACCTCTTTAGCGTCGCTCGCTCTCGTTGAAGCGGTCTTGGTCGGACGAGAAGCCGCGGAAAATCCGATTAGCCTGGACAATTCACCGCGGGCTTTCGGGTGCATCGGTTGAGCCGGCCGCTTCGAGGTTCTGTGAAACTTCTTCGATTTGGGCTACGGCGGCTTCGAGGCTGGACTGTACGATGCCCTTCAAGGTACTTCCTCGTTGCACCTGGTCGAGGGTGGAGATGGCCTCGCGCAGTGCCTCGTGAGCGCCGGAGAGATCGTGGCACTTGTCCCTTAGCCGGGCCACTTGAGTCGCCGTCAGAGCTAGGCTTTTTGTCGTCGTCGCTGCTCTCTTCGATGGCCGCTATCTGGCGACGGGTTGCCAAAGCGGATTCCATCAGCTCTAGGGCTTGGTCGGCATTGCCTAGTTCAAATCGGATCTCCGACTGTGCCTCGTAGGCCACGGCGAGGCCGTCCATCCAGGTGGGGTGAGGGACGGTGGTGCTGGCCACCAGTTTGGCTTGTACCTTTGCGGATCGCTCGAACGCTTGAAATGCCTCTTCCATCTCACCCAAGGCCCAGGAGATGTCACCACGGCGGATGAGTTCCCAAGCCAGGCCATGGCCCCAGTTGTGGTTGCCCGGTTCTCGCTGAACCAACTCCTCGAGGAGTGCCAGTGCCTCGGCGTTGGCGTCGC
>QIHU01000349.1 GCA_003231035.1 Acidobacteriota bacterium | reverse complement strand
ACGACGAAAGCGGACTCGCCGTGGGCGCCGTGGAGATCACGGAGGCGGACTCGATCGTCGTCTCCCTCGACACCAGCAGCGCCATTGTCGGCTCCTGGACACTGCGCTTCAAGAGCGACCAGGGCGTCTGCACCGCCAATTGGACCGTCGAAGCCGATTCCGCCTCCGGTCGCTAGAGGCTAGCGATCTCGTTTCCGGGTTCGGCGTGCGCCAGTGACGGGCGAAGGCTAGCAAGACCCCCAGTCAGCCATCTTTGCCTACCGTCCGATCGGTGCACGTCGAGCCCGTTTTGGCAACAGGCCACTTCCTTCGCGTGGTTTCCCGGCCGCCGCCGACTAGGTGTCACTCATTGCGCCACCAGCGAGAAACTATCGGAGCCTACTCAGGGTTCACTCGCGTTGCCGCCTGCTCACTCGCACCTGGACTCAATCCAAGGTTTCCAGAGGCTTCAGCCGCTCAGTCACCCAATACGACTGCTCCGGCGGCTACCGGGGCGTACCGAACTCCCCAGGCGGGACTTACACTCGCTGGCCTTCGAGACCCAGGAGGTCATAGAGCTAGCTCAGTCCATTGTGATCCTCCACTCGTGGCGCACTGGCAGTCACTTCGTGACGGCACCCATCGCGGCTCGCGGGAGGCGCGAGTCACGAACTCTCAATTCTGAGTTGACGGCTAACAGGAGGTCACAGTGGTCGCTGAGCCTGTGTTGCCTGCACTGTCCGTCACCACCACCCGAACCGACCCCAGGCCGGAGCATACCGCTGAGCGGGCAGAGGAGAACGGCGGGCCGCTGGCGACACTGACCGCACCGCTGGCGTAGAAGGTATACGCCAGGTTGGAGCCCTGCGCCGAGGCGCCGCAGAAGCCCCGACGCCCTCGACCTAGGAAGGAACAGGAAACACTGATCGGGATACCACTACTGGTCACTACAACCACGCCGGCTTGCGGTCGCGCGGCGGGGTCGGTGAGCTGCCCCGTCGCCGTATTCCCCGCCAAGGTCAGCGCAGCGACGCCCACCAGAACAAGACTGAAATTCTTGAGCCGTTTCATAGATCTCTCTCCTTTTCGTGTGGAGCGTTGTAAGCGGCCGCCATGTCAGCCAAGAGGACAATGAGTACCGCAACCAACGGAAGTACTGAGGAACCCACCTAGAGGGCGAGCATCCTCGTCCTACTACCCATCAACATAGCCAGTATTTTATCCGAATATCCACATCACTAGCAAGGAAGACAGAGGAGGAATTGGATGTTTTTGGCCCGACCACGAGGTGGCCGACCACGAGGTGGCGGTCACTTCGTGACGGCCAGGTTCGCGAACTGGCGTGGAGCCACCAAATCAAATCCGAAGTTAAAACGCTGGCCTCAGCTTTGGTTCGTCGACGCACTGCCCAAGGTCACGAAGTTAACCTGAACACTGGCCTCCGGGGCCGTGCGAGCGACCACCGGGCCTTCAGCGGCTGAGCCTCCTTAGCAGCCCGTGGTGAAACTCGTCCGGCGGCGAGAACGAGGGATTTGGCGGTGAATCAAGGCGGAAAAGCGCAGGCGAACCCTAGGTTCGTTGAGGATTTTTCAACGCGGAGTCGCGGTCGAAGATCCGTTCGGAACCAGGATGAGTTTCACCACGGGCTGCTAGTTCCCGCGGCGCCCCAACCCTCGACCACTCAAACTCGACCCTAGTGCGACTTCATCGCTCACCCCAACCTCACAGATTCCACGACAGCCGAACCGTCAGATGATCGTCCTCGCCGAAGGCCGCCAGATCGCTGGCCGGGTCGATGCCGAGGAAGAATCGGCCCTCGATCTCGAGGGTGATTCTCTGACCCAGGCGGCGCTCGCCTTCGACCAAGACGGCGGTGGAGCCGTCGTCGTGATCGATGATTCCGCCGACGAGGAGCGAGCTGTCCTGAATGTCGTTGA
>QIHU01000707.1 GCA_003231035.1 Acidobacteriota bacterium | reverse complement strand
TAGACGACGCGGCCTTGGTTCGACGAGCCCTCGACGGCTCGCAGCCGGCCTATGGCGAGCTGCTCCGACGCTACGAGCGGCCCGTCTACACTTTGATAGTGCGTATGGTGCACGATGTGTCGCTAGCGGAAGATCTGGCCCAGGATGCCTTCTTGAAGGCATTTTCGGCCCTCGCTCGCTTCGATGCGAGCCGATCGCTCACAACACCACCCTCGATCACCTCCGTCGCCGGCAGCCTGCAACGGTCCCCATCGGCGGCCGGGACGAGGCGGCGGCCGGCCTCGAAGCGGTCTTGGTCGACGAGTCGGTCGAGTCTCCACTGGTCGCAGCCGAGCGCGGCGACTTGGCCCGCGATCTAGAGCTGGCCTTGGGGCGAATTCGAGGGGACTACCGCGAGATTCTGGTTCTGCGTTACCAAGAGGGGCAGTCGTACAGCGAGATATCCGAGATCACCGGCCTGCCTCTGGGTACGGTCAAGACCCACCTCCACCGTGGACGCAAAGAGATGGCGGTTGTCCTCGAAGAGATGGGGTACACGGGCTCGGGGAGGCAGTAGCGGTGGAGCGAAACTTGCCATGGACACGGCGCGTAGGGCTGACTGGAGGCAGAGACGAATGAAACCGAGAGATTTTGAACCGCTTCGCCAATGGCTCGATAGGGAGCGTTGGGCCAGCGAGTCGGAGGCCGAGTCCGCCCTGGCGAACCTCTTTGACAGCATGCCCTTGGCGCGGCCGTCGTCGGGTTTTGCCGCGCGTGTCCTCGCCAACGCAACGCGTCTGGGACTGGTGCCGCCACGGGAAAGCCGTCTTGCCCGCCACGGGCGCTGGTTTTCGGCTACGCTATTGGTGGTGGTGGGATTCTTCGGGGTGGTGATTGGCGCGCAGCTGCGCCAGCCGATTCTGGCCCGCCTAGCGGAGACCAGCTGGACCGATTTTTCGGTGGCGCTGGTAGCATTGATCGGTCGCCTATTCGCTATCGTGGGTGCAATCTGGCAAGGCTTGGCGCAGAGCAGCGAGACTCTGTCGCTAAACCTCCAAACACCCGGTACGGCATTGACTCTGATCGTCGCACTGTCCCTTTCGACACTTGCTTTTCGTGTGCTTCGAGAGCTGCTTTCCCAAGACAGGAGTTCCCTTCATGTCCAGTCCCATTGAGATCCTTTCGGGCCACCGTCGAGGGGTAGGGGGCCGAGTCCCCTCCTCGATCATGGCCTCTATGTTGACCTTGGCTCTGGCATGGGGGCTGGCGGTAGCTGAGCCCGCGGCGGCGCAGAGCGATTCTGGAACCACGGCCTCTGAAACCACCTCTGAGAGCACCTCTGAGAACACCTCTGAAAACCCATCGCAGCTACGGGAGAGGGTTGAGGGGCTCTATTCAGTCAGCCTCACTCCCGACGGGTTGGTGCTCGAACCTCGAACCTCACGCTTCGGCGTGCGCGGAATTGAGATCGTCGGCACCACCGTGGCGGTGAACGGAGCCAGGGTACCGAGCAACGTTCTGCGTAGCTGGTTGGGCGAGGAAGCGGAGTGGATTCTGGCCGTGGCGGACCTTGGCACGGCCCAGCGGCGGCGACTCTTTGGTTTTGCGACCGCGGCGGAGGCGGTGGACGAGCCGCCAGCCGAGGAACTCCCTTTTGGCAACTCGGCAGCGGCGCCAAACGCCGTGGCCGTTGAAAGTGCGGTAGCCGACTCGGTGGAAGTGCCGGCTGACGACTCGGCGCGGGAGATCGAGATTCGCCGAACTCCGCAGCCGCCGATACCCACGCGGCCCGATTCTCACTACCGCCGCGGTGACGAGGTCACGGTTCTGCGTAACCTCGTCATCCCCGCCGGGGAGAGCGTGCGAGAGGCGGTCTCGGTGATGGGGTCGGTGATGGTTGAGGGTGAGGTGCGTGGGGATGTGACCGCCGTAATGGGGTCGGTGACGGTCGACGGCTTGGTCGAAGGAAGCGTGGTGGCGGTCGGGGGTTCGGTGATCGTCAACGAGGGTGGAGAGATCACCCGCGACGCCACCAGCATCGGTGGCAGCGTGGAGCGTCACGGAGGCGGCGAGATTCGCGGTTCGGTGGTCGAGGTGCCCTTTCTGGGCGGCAACTGGAGCCGGTCACGGGGT
>QIHU01000132.1 GCA_003231035.1 Acidobacteriota bacterium | reverse complement strand
GGAAGTCGATGCCGTTGAGCGTCGGGTGCGCTCGCACCAGGGCGCGGCGTTCTTCGTCGCCACAGTGGTAGCGCGCCGGAGTCTCGGTACCCGTAGTGAGTGCGTCCATCGCTAGACCGCCCGCTCGAAGTCGGCCGTTTGCAGGGCACCGTCCGGCGGAAAACGGTAGCGCACCGTCACCTTCAGCTTCGAATCTTCGGCGACCACCCGCACCTCCTCCACCGTAATGCGCTCGCCCAGAACCTGCTGGAGCGCCGCCTGCACGGTGAACTGCAACGAGGCGGCGAGCTCGACGCTGTTGGGTTGGAAGACCATTTGCAACAGGCCGCTGCCGAAGTCTGGCCGGTTGACCCGCTCGCCGGGGTTGGTGAAGAGGAGCTGTTCGATCAAATCTCGAATGTGCTCCGCCACCGGCGTGCCGGCGGTGCGGCCCCGGGCGTCGATGCGGTATGCGTAGTCGATTTGGAACATGGTTGTCTCGCGGAACTCGCTTCCCTAGATTCCCGTCACTCGCGTCTGGGTGATCACCGGCAACAGCGGCGTGCCGGTCGGAGCGCAGATCGCCTGGCTGTCAATCAAAAGGAGCGGCTGGCCGTTGGAGGTCACGCGGGTGGCCGAAGTGATGTACTGCGCGGTGATGCACGGGCCGTTGGCGGCCGGCGGCGGCGGCAGGGTGCAACCGGCCACCATCCACGGGCCAGCGAGGGCCACCGTCGGTTGCCCGGAGACGGTCACTCGCGGATTGGGCACGGTGGGCACCGCCTGCCCGGCGTGCGCACAGAGCACCGTGGCCCCGAGGTGGAGGAGAAATCCCGGCATCTCAGACCACCACCAGGGCGCCGGTGTTGACGGTGACTGTCGGGCCGGTCATCACGATTGAGGCGCCCTTGCCGTTTTGAATGTAAATGCCGGTGTCGTTGACGATGATCGAAGCCCCGGTGGCGCTCTTCATCACGATGCCACCGGTTGGACCGGGCATGTCGCTGACCACCAGGCCGTTGCCCAGCGTGGTCTGCAAAGTGATCGCGGGCACCGCCGGAGGCACGGTGCGGGCCAGCGCCGGCACCTCGGCGGCCGAGCCCCAGAAGCCACCGACCCAGATCGGAAAGTCGGAGTCGCCGCCCTCGAACTCGACCCACACCGCTGCGCCGATCGGCGGCACGGTGTAGAGGCCGTTCTGGATGCCGGCCGCCGGCAGGCAGGGCATCGCCCAGCTAGAGATCCCCAACCCGCTGACATCCGGCACCTGCACTTGGATGCGCCCTTCCTGGAGCGGGTCCACGTTGTTGAGCACCGTCGCCCGGAACTTGCCGAAGAAGCGTTTGCCTTCTCTCATCAGGCGGCCACCCTGGGAATCGTCGACAGCAGTCCATTGCGCGTGAGGCTGAAACTCTGCTTGATCTCGCCCCGCTTGAGCGTCGTCGAAACGCTCTCCACGTAGTAGAGGCCGTTGAACGGATCGCTGCCACCGCGCACCCCAACCAGGCCGCGCGGCTCCAGCAAGCGGCCGTAGCGCAGCACGTCCAAGCTACCGTTGGCGCGCACCGCCTCCGCCGACTGCGCCGCCCGGGTAATGCCGAGCTGTATCGCGCGGGTGACCGGCATCCTCGCCGTGCCGCCGAGATTCTCGATCCGCTTCGGGATCGGCGGGATCAGCCCCAGGGGCGGCGACAGGGGCGAAATATCGGGCACCGGAATGGGGATCGGCACCTTGGTCAACTTGTTGTGGATGTAGACCACCGGCAAGGTGCGCTCCTCGGTGTCGATCGAGAAGGAGAGCGACTCGACGTTGCTATGGGCGTCGAAATCGGTGTTGAGCGCCGGCTGCGGCAGGCCGACCTTCACCAGCGGTCCCCAGTAGGCAATGCTGGTCCCCGGCGCCGGTCCCGGCTTGAGGTAGAAGGCGTAGCCGGCCTCGTGGGCCAGCTC
>QIHU01000220.1 GCA_003231035.1 Acidobacteriota bacterium | reverse complement strand
CCACTTTACCAGCCCATCGGACCAGGGCTTGGCGCTTCTCGGCGTCATAGCTGTGCCGGTCATAAACGGCCGTGATTCCGCTCTCCACATGATTCAGAATCTTCGAGACGACCAGCCGGGAGATACCCGTCGAAGTCATGAAGCTCGCTGCCGTGCGCCGAAGGTCGTGCGGGACGAACTCGAGTCGAGTCTCCTTGACCAACCGCGCCGCAGCCTTCTGAACGGCAGTGATGTGCGCAGCCGGCTTGCGCGGGCTGGCGAAGACCCAGTCCGAGTCGCCGGTCAGCGGCCGGAGCTGTTCCAGGAGGTGATGAGTCTGCGAAGCCAGTGGTACTCGATGCGTGAGGCCGTTCTTCGAGACCTCAGCCGGGATCGTCCACCAGTCACCGTTGATGTGCTCCCACCGCATCGCCAATACCTCCACCCCACGCTGAGCGGTCAGCAAGCGCATCTTGAAGGTTGCGGCCATGACTGGATCGAACCCGTCCAGCGCGTACCAGAGCTTGCGGATCTCCTCCTCGCTCAAGACTCGATCTCGCTGCCTTGCCTTCGCCGGCATCGGGACGCCGTGGCAGGGATTGTGGTCGACCAGATCGCGGCCGAGACCGAAGTTGTAGATCTTCGAGATCAGTGCTCGGACACGGTTCGCCATGATCGGGGCTCCGCGATCGACGATCCCGTCCAGCAGCTCGCCCACGTCCCGCCTGTGGATCTTCTTCGCCTTCTTGCGGCGCCAAGCCGGCAATAGGTCGACCTTCAGCACCCGCTCGTCCTCTTGCCAGCGCTTCTTGTGCCGCTTCGCGTGAAGCTCAAGGTATTGCGCCGCGAGTTCACCAAACGTGATCGCGTCCCGGTCGGCGCGCTTCTCCTCCTGCGGATCTTCGCCACGGGCGACCCGTCCGAGGATGTCCTTCGCCTGGCTCCGCGCATCCGCGAGGCTCAGTGAAGGGTAAGTACCCAGCGTCATGCGCTTGCGGCCGGAGCCGAGATCGTAGCGAACGAAGAACGCCTTGCGGCCCGTGTGATGCACCCGAACGCCGAAACCGGTCAGGGTGTCGTCCATGAAGTCGGTGAGCCACTTGCCAGCCTTGAGCGTCTCGATCCCGCGATGTGTGAGCTTGATCTTGGGCATTTCCTGCCTCCCTGGCCTGGCTCTGGGCCTGCCAGACCCTAGGGTCGGTTTACGGGTCAACCTAGGGTCCCATTAGGGTCACACAAGCTGCATTTGGGTCAAGCTTGGGTCACGCGCGACAGTAACTTGATGAAACACGGTGAGACTGGTTGGCACAGGTACAACCTGTTTGTTCTCAATCGCTTACAAGAATCTCCGAGACCTCCTGAGACGTTCTGAAATAGGCTGAATCACAAGGGCTTAGTAATTCGTAATCAGCAGGTCAGCGGTTCAAATCCGCTCGTCGGCTCCAGTTAACTCGTTGATTGCAAACAGGTTAGTGGATCGACCCTCCTCTGCCGGAGAGGGCCCAAAGGCGATTTGGGTCACCATAGGGTCAATCTGGACTGCAACTTGACGGGACTTGGTGAAACGTTGAGGCCCTATGTAGTGCGAAAGAGCATTCCCGGAGGAGGGCCTCCGGCAGGAACTCGATGCCTGGGTGGACTTACACCGGTTCAGCGGACAGTGAACAGCTTTCGGTCAGTGTACTTCGCCTCCTTCCATGGAAAGGGCCTGAATCGCCTCTGCGGCTTCCTCGAGCAACGGCGGGAAGACCTCTACCGGGAACGCGGCCTCACTGTCCGGCGCCAAGGGCGTTGGCTCAGCGGGGAACAGGTGCCAGGCGAACGCAGCGAGCGATGCCTCAAGGCGACCGGGCGCCGATCCGGGTAGAGTCGACGGCGGGCGCGGTGGCTGTAGGTCGGGCCTATCTGTTACTCGTCCTTTCGGTTGCGAGTGCCTCAGTATCCTGACCCT
>QIHU01000734.1 GCA_003231035.1 Acidobacteriota bacterium | reverse complement strand
CCGGGTCGGCGACGGTGTCCCAAGAGACGCCCAAGAAGACCCGCTGCTCCTCGATCGAGATGGGGAAGCCGCGCAGGTCCAGGTTGTAGAAGGCCGTTTGCGGCCACAGCGGAATGTTGGTGGCACTCAAGCCGGCGATACCGCTGACCAAGGCGCCGGGCTGGCTGCCGGGGCCGTTGGCGTCGTAGAGCAGGAGGTCGTAGTCGACCGTCCCATCGCCGCCGGTGCGGGTGAAGCAAAGGCATGCCTGATCGAGCGCCGCGGGTACGGAAGTCAGATCAAAGCGCATCACCATATCGACCGGTGAGCTGCCGGCGAACTGGTAGCGCTGTTCGAAGCTACCGTCGTCGTACACCAGACCGCCGGAGCAACCGGGAGTGATCGCCGGTAGGCTGGCCGAGCCTTTCTCTGGCCAGGTAAGGAGCTTGCGTGGGGCCGCTTGCCCCGTTTGACTCTCCGCTTGAGCGTTCGCGGAAGACAGGGTGAGCAGGGAGGCGGACAGGATCGCCAGCGCGGTGGTGGCGGTTTCTAGCAGGCGGCGATGTCCTCGAGCCATGTGGAATCTCCATTGCGTTACAGCATAGACCTTACCAGTCAAACGGGTCGAATTCTCACTCGACCAGGCGAAGCGGTGATCAAGGCTCCAGCAGCGAGATCTTGCGAATAGCGGTCGATGATGCGAATGGAGGCAAGGGCTTGTTGGCGAGCCGAAAAGCCGACTAGCCGCAGAATCCCAGTGTGTGACTTTCCCTGCACGATGGCCAGTTCGCCAAAGTCTTTGTCTAGGGTGATCAGGATTCGCTCTTCGGTGTAGGCGATGGCCAGAATTGTATTGTCGCCGGGGTCTGGATCCAAAGACCCTGCCCAGACGACATCATGTCCGGCCTCTTCCAACTCGGGGAGTGCCAGTCCCCAAACACAGGAATCCAGCAGCAGTTTCACCGATCAGCTGGCTTCGGAGAAGACGACCTCTACGCGCTCGTGACCGATCAAACATCGGGCGTAGGCGAAGCAGGCAAGAATGTCTTCCCTTTCCAGCCAGGGATAGCCTGCAAGGAGTGTCTCGGGACTGTCGCCGGCAGCCAGCATGTCGAGGACATGCTCGACGGCGAGGCGGTGATCGCGAATGATCGGCTTGCCTCCGAAGATGGATGGATTGACCGTGATTCGCTCCAGAAGCTTGGTTTCAGTCATGGTTTGGTTGGCTCTCGGTGACTAGGACATTCGAGGAATCAACGACTGGGGATGCCCAACGTTGGAGCAACGACTCTGGCCAAGAGTAGCAAATGCGCCGTCGTGACTAGGCCCAGCGACCTCAGTTGGTGGCACTCACTTCGACCGAGGGGTGCTGCGGCTCCGGCAACTTCAGCCGCCATGCGATCAGCAGACTGACCACGAGGCAGCTCGCGGCGGCGAGGGCGAAGTGCGCGGCGAAGCCGAGACGGTCGGCGCTGAAGCCGGAAAAGGCGGCGGCGAGGAGGGGGCCGATCGCCGCCAGAGCTTGTTGGACGGTGAAGTCGGTGGCGGGAGTGGAGCCCTCGCTGTGGTCCATCATCGCGGTGTAGAGCGCCGCCGTGGCCATGCCGCTGACAAAGGCGACGGTCATGAAGACGGCGTAGATCCCTGGCAGGCCAACCCGGCCGGTGGCGGGGAGGATGAGGGTGGCCAGGGCGGGTGCCATCAGCGCCGCGAAGAGGACGAGGGAGCGCTTGCGACCGAGCTTGCCGACCGCCCAGCCGCCGGTCAGCGCGCCCCCTAGCGAGGCGACCGATCCGGCCACCCCCACCATCACGCCGATCTGGGTCAACGAGTAGCCGAGCTCGACCAGCATGTGACGGCGAAGGTCTCACCGGCCCGATAGAAAGCGATAAGCAACGCCCAAAGGCCGCCGGAGCGGGCAAAGAAGCGACCGATCGCCTTGAACTCGACCTTCGCCGGGGGGGCGGTGGCGGCGTTGCGGTGGTGGTCTGGTTCGCGAAAGAGAGCCACTTGGATCAGCGGTATGGCCAGGAGGAGGGCCATGGCGGCCATCGCCGGGAGCCAACCGAAGCGGCTGTACAGAACCAGCACCGCGCCACCGCCGAGAATTTGACCGAGGTAATAGCCGCCCACCTGGATTCCATTGCCCCAGCCGCGCTGGCTGGGCGAGA
>QIHU01000661.1 GCA_003231035.1 Acidobacteriota bacterium | reverse complement strand
TGCGTAGCGAGTTGCTACACACCAGCTCGGCCAGGTCTCCCGTTTGGTGGGCCGCCGTGGGGCGCTGCGGCCGCATCTCCCACAGGATGACCGGTAGGCCTCGCGTGGCGAGTTGATAGGCGCACTCGCAACCGGCCAGCCCGCCGCCGATGACGTGGATGGGGTCGCCCATCGGCGAAATTGGGGTGGGTGATTGGGTTTCGGCCATGGTGGACCGATTATGTCGTCTTTTGGCTTCTTGGGCTCCCGTGACAAGAACGGACCGGGGGCGGACCCACCCCCGGTCGGAGAAGGAATTTGAACGGCTAGGCTACTGACCGTTGAAGGTGGACCCACTGGCCGGGATCTCTGGGACAATGACTCCCGGAGGAAAGTTGACCGGGCCTTCGATCCGTGCGCCCGCGGAGAGTCCTTTGCTGGGCGAGGTGGTGCCGAAGATCAGGCCGACGTCGTCGCCCTGCGCCGCGCCCGCGTCAAAGTCGACGAGGATGGTGGAGCCGTCGAGGGTGAGCTGAGCTCCGAGGTCGCTCGCCGCGTCGTAGAGGTCCGAGAAGAGGCGCCCGGCGAGGTAGTCTCCAGATACCGGCGCTCCGCCCAACTCTTCGGCCCGGTAGGTGACCGAGACCTCACCGTGGTCGGTAATGATCCCCGCGGTGAAAGTAGCGGCCGAGCCGTCCCAATCGAGAGTGTCGAATACGCCGTCGAAGGAGACACTGGCGTGCCTTGCCCTCGGAACCGTCACACTATCTTTGGCCTCGCCAGTCGCGCCCGGGTCGAACCAAAGTTTGCGACCACCCCTGACCCCCGAAATGGTGATACCCGGATCCGCGGGCGGAGTTCCAGTGGAGGTGACCGTGTAGCCGTTTGCCTCCAAGGCTTCTTTGATCGCGTCGCGTTTCTGTTCCGCGGTCATTCCCGGCGTGATCGTGGCCTTGGTCCTGGTGATGAGTGCCCCGGAGCTGGTTCTCTCCGTGATCTTGACAGTGCTGTCGTTCTTGTTTGTCGGGCGGGTAAAGCTGAACGAGCCACTGCCGGCGAAGGCTGGGCCGGCAAGAATGAGTAGGGCAAGGGCGTTGATCGCGAAGCGGGCGATACGGTTTTTCATGGCTTCTCCATTAGCTGTGATTGTGCCGGAGTGGTCGCGAGGACCAGAATGGCCACGGATTGAACCGGCACGGTTTTGGGTCAAGGAGCGATCGCTTCCTAAATCTCTGGGCCAGGAACCGCCGGGCCGGGGTTGCCGTGGCTAACTCGTCCGCGGAGGGCACCTACCGGTTAGTGCGCGGAAGGGTGCTCGCGAACACCAGCGAGGTGAGGAACATCGAGGCAGCCTTGCACCGCTGTGGCGTGGAGCCACACTGGGATGAAACTTTCAGGTCAATCTTCATGCCCTTGCTTCGCCGCTCGCCGCCTCATAGCCGTCGGCTGAACAGCCCGCCGCCTTCGCGCCGGATCCAACCTCCGAGTTCGAGGTCGAGGAGCAGGGCGATGGCTTCTTCGACTTTGATCCCGACGATGGTGGCCAGCGTTTCAGCGTCTTGGGTTTCGCCGGGGGCGATGGCCTCCAGTAGCCGTTCTTGATCGGGCTCTTGGGGTGGGGGCTTTGGCGGCTGGGTGGCGGCGGGCGCGGGCGGGCTCTTCAAGATCTTGGAGTTCAAACTCTTGGATAGTTCTGGTCGGTCGGCCTTGAGTTCCGTGCTTTGGCTCTTGTCCACCAGCGGCGGCCGGAGGGTTTCTAGGAGCTCCTTGGGATGTTGCACGAGCTGGGCGCCGAGGCGGATCAGACTGTTGGGACCTTCGGAGCCGCGGGCGAAGATGCGGCCTGGAATGGCGGCGATGTCGCGGCCCAGTTCCAGTGCTTGACGGGCGGTGATCAGGGAACCGGAACGGGCGGTGGCGCGCACCACCAACACCGTTTGGGCGAGGGCCGCGATGATGCGGTTGCGCACCGGGAAGT
>QIHU01000194.1 GCA_003231035.1 Acidobacteriota bacterium | reverse complement strand
GAGGGCCGAGCGCTCGGCGATGGCCAGCAGGTCGTGGGCGCCATCCGAGAGGTTGAGCACCCAGAGCATCGCCAACTCCTTCTCGCGGCCATCCTCGGCGCCGCCGATGGCGCGGTAGAGGCCCCGGCGACCTAGCTGTGGCTCGCAGTAGGGCTGCAAGTTCAGGTAGCTCTGGTTGCGCTCGATCAAGGCGAAAGTGGAGGCGTAGAGGCGCAGCGACTCAGCCAGGTTGTCCCCGTGCACGAAGTCGGGATTATCGGCCGAGGTGTGGTACTCGGGGTAGCGTCCCCACGGGGTTCGGGTCAGGGATCCGACCGCCAGATTGATCCCGGGGGAGCAGTACTGGCGTTCGTCGTAGCCAAAGGGGACGAAATCCTCCAGCTGGTGGGGGTGACCGGAATCCCTAAGGAGAAGCGCCACGGCGCGATCGACCACCGCGTCACCCCGGCGGCTGCGCTTGTAGTGAAAGTCGCCCCCGTCGCCAAGGTTGGCGGCAACCAAACCGTGGTCGATCCGCTGGGTCGCCGCGGGGTTGCGGGCCAACCAGGTGATCGAACCGATGGTGCCCGGGATCCACAGGAAGCGGTAGCTGTAGCGCGGCGGTCGCCCAGCAGCGATCTCGGCCGCGATGGCGCGAGCTAGAAAGAGGCTCACCGCTAGGCTGGAGAGATTGTCGTTGGCCAAGGAAGGGTGGCAGATGTGGCAGGAGAGGAGGATCTCGCGGGAACTCTGGCCCTCTAGGAGCACCTCACCGTAGGTCAGCGATCCCGGCTCCAAGGAGGTGTCGACAAGAACCCTGTAGTCGCCCTCGGGGAGCCCTTCGCGCAGGCGATGGGGCAGGCAGAAACCCCAGTTCTCGCGGTAGTAGCTGGTGCGGTAGGGGATCAACTCGGGTTGCTCGGGCAGCGAGTGTAGGTGGTCCTGGAGCTGCGCCAGGGGCAGCACCGCATCGACCGGCGCGCTGTAGCTCATCAGGTGGAGGTTGTGATCGGCGAAGTCGACCACCCGGTCGCCGTCTGGCCCCTCGATCCACCCTTCGCGTACGGTCCATTCCTTGGGCACCCTCCAGTCAAAAACCTGGCTACCGCTGGCCACCTCGTGGACCTCGATCGGCAGGTACTCCTGGGCGATCGACAAGGTCTGGCGGATACCGGCGCCGGTAATGCTGCGGCAGGTCGGGTAGAGCCGGCGCACTAGCTGGTGCATCTGCTGGCCGGCGTCGCTCGCCGCGAGCCAGGAGAGGATCTGGTCGAAGGGACGCGCTGTGCCGGCGGCGTGACCGTTCATGGGATCAGCCATCGCGGCCTCCCTCCACCCGGAAGGCGGGCATATCGCGATCCCGCGCGGAGAGGACGCTCACCGGCAGCGGCCAAGCGATGGCCAGCGTAGGGTCATCCCAGCGGATGCCGCGCGCGCTGGCTGGGGCGTGCAAGGCGGAGAGATGATAGTGGATCTCGGTCGAATCGCACAGCGTCTGGAAGCCGTGGGCGAAACCGCGCGGAATGTAGAGCTGGTGACCGTTGTCGGCGGTAAGTTCGGTACTGAACCACTCTCCACGAGTTGGCGAGCCGTCGCGCAGATCGACGATAACGTCAAACAGCGCGCCGCGAGGGCAACGCACCAACTTGGCTTCGGTGTGCGGGTCGATCTGCCAGTGAAGGCCGCGCAGGGTGCCCTTCTGGTGGTTGTACGAAGTCGCTTCCTGGGGGTATTCGGTCTCCAGCCCATGCTCCTCGAACTCCTGCCGGCAAAAGGTGCGGGCGAAATAGCCACGCTCATCGCTCATCCGCTCGGGCTTGAGCAGCCAGCCACCGCCCAGTCCAGTGGCACGGAAGATCACTCGCTCACCTCCAGTTGCGGAATGGCGACCACAAAGCGGCCACCCCAGTCGGCGATGTCAGCCATCTGCTCCCGGATCTCGGCTTGCAGATTCCACGGCAGGATAAGAAGGTAGTCGGGCTGGGTGCG
>QIHU01000443.1 GCA_003231035.1 Acidobacteriota bacterium | reverse complement strand
GCGGCGAGACGGTGATGCTGGCCCCGGCCGCCGGCTTCTACGCCACTCCCGGGCTGGGCGAACGGGCGGTGCGCATCGCCTTCGTGCTCAACGTGGAATCCGTGCGCCGCTCGATGGAGATCCTCTCCGTGGCGCTGGTCGCCTACCCGGGCAAGCTGGCGCTGTCGGCGTAAGGGCCGGGTTACGGTTCGATGATCAGGAGGTCGGGGAAGACGCCAGCGAAGTCAGCGCGGTTGCGAGTGATCAAGCCTCCACAACCAGCGGCGAAGGCTCCAATGAGTATGTCCGCCAGCGGGCGTTTGGGCGCTAGCCGTTGCCGCCGCTGCTTCGCGTAACGGTTCCAGGCTGCGTGGGCTTGCCGGGTGTCCTGCCAGCTCCAGGGCCTGCGAAAGTCGACGCCGACCCCGCGCAGGTACTCCTGCTGCAACTCGTTCGAGCCCTCGAAGGCGGGAGCTAGCTCGGCGTAGACTATCGGGCAGATTGCTAGCTTTTCTGATGCTCTCTCATCCAGCAAGCGAGCGGAAGCAGCGCCGAAATCTGGGTCATCTTCGAGTACGTCAATCAAGACGCAGGTGTCGACGACCCACACTATCGCTCAATCGTTCGCTTCGCCGGCCCGCAGCTGGCGCATCCAGTCAGCGGTGCTGCGCGGCTTGCGCCGGAATCGACGGGCGAATCCGAGCATCCGCGTAGCTCCGTTGGTACCAGATTCTTCGACGAGTCGGAGACGAAGTTCATTTTCGCCAACTCTTTCCCACAGGAAACGTTGTCCCTGCTCGAGACCGAGCTCGTGACGTAGATGCGCTGGGACGGAGATCTGACCGCGCTCGGTCAGAACAGTGATATCAGTAGTGGCGGACATAGGTGAAGGATATCATGTATGGGTATCATGTATGCAACTCTTCGAGCCCCGCTCGGCTCACTGCCCCCTTGTCGGGGACGATCAAGGTGCCGGAGCCTTCGTTGGTGAAGACCTCGGTCAGCAAGCTGTCTTCGAGGTGGTAGGAGATCACGACTCGATGGCCATGGCCTTGGGCAACATGCCGCGCGCTAGGCTGCCGTCGCGGCGCAGTTGATCGAGGCCGGCGAGGTCGGTGTAGGCGACCAGGGATTCGGCCTGGTTGGCGTCGGTCAGGATGCCTGGGGCGCCGGTCATTACGATCAGCTTCTCGGCGTCGAGCGCCACCGCCAGGGCGGCGGCGACGGTGTCGGCGTTGATGTTGAGCAGCCCCCCGTCGCCATCGGCCGAAAGGGGGCTGACCACCGGTAGATGGCCGTTGTTCAAAAGGTTCACCAGCAGGCGAGGGTCCACCTCTTCGATGTCGCCCACGAAACCGTAGTCGACCGTCTCTTCGCCGTCGTCTCCCTCGACGGTGACCGGCGGGCGACGGCTGGCACGAATCAAACCGGCGTCGACTCCACTGACCCCAACCGCCGACAGCCCCAGCTTGCGGCAAGAGGAGAGGAGGCGGGCGTTGATCGTTCCGTTGAGGGTCATCGCCGCCACCTCTAGATCCTTGGCGGCGGTGACCCGACGGCCGTGGACGAAGCGCGCCTCGGCACCGAGACTCCGTGCCAGCGCGGTGGACTGCGGCCCGCCACCGTGGACGACGACGGTCCGAATTCCCACTTGGTGCAACAGGCCGACCTGCTCCATCAACGCCTGCGTGGTTTCCTCTTGGCTAAAGACGGCTCCGCCGGCCTTGATCACGAAGGTCTTGCCACGAAACAGGCGCAGGTAGGGCAACGAGCGGCGCAGGGCGCGGGCGACTCCCGAGGCCGGTTCACGGACCGCCCTCACCGTGGCCTCCCGGCGCCCTTGGGGTGAACGGTGGGGTGAACGGTGGCCACTGGAAACTCAGCCAGGGCAGACAACAGGCGGTCGACGTGGTCGTCTTCGAGGATCAGTGGCGGCATCAGCCTCACCACGAAGGGGTCGGCGCTGGTACCGACGAGAATCCCCGCTTCGAGCAGTCGCGTTTGCACCTCCTTGGCTGGGCGGTCGGTGCGCAAGCCGAGCAGATAGCCCGCTCCCTGGACGCCGACGACCGGCCCCACGCCGAGACACTCGCCGCGCAGCCTGGCGGAGAGGCGACGAACCCGTTGCAGCAGCTCTGGCTTGGCGAGGGCGTCTAGGACCACTCCGATGGCGGCACAGGCGAGGGGGCCGCCGCCGAAGGTGCTGCCCAAGGCGCCCAGCTGGACGGCGGCGGCGACCTCTTCGTTCACCCAAAGGGCTCCGGCCGGAAAACCGGCGGCCAGCCCCTTGGCGGTGGTCAAAATGTCGGGGGTGACCCCGAAGTGGTCGGCCGCGAAGGGGGAGCCGGTGCGTCCCATGCCGCATTGCACTTCGTCGAAGATTAGGCGAATGCCTCGGGCGGCGGTCATCTCACGCGCCGCGCTCAGGTAGCGAGGGCCGAGATCGACGGCGCCGGCGACTCCTTGAATAGGTTCGACGATGAGTGCCGCGACATCGTCGCCCAACTCGCGATCGAGCGCCGCCGGGTCGTCGCGCGGTACAAAGGTGACCGGGAAGGGGAGTTGCGGAAAGCCGTACCATTTCTGCCGCGCACCGTGGGTCACCGCGCCGGCGGCGGCGGTGCGGCCGTGAAAGGAGCCTTCCAAGGCCAGGACCCGCTGGCGTCGCGGCGGGGTGGACAGCTGGGCCAGTCGCAAGGCGTTCTCGTTGGATTCGGCCCCGCTGTTGACCAGAAAGATCTTCTCCAATCCGGCCGGGGCCAGCCGTACCAAGCGCTCGGCGATGCGGGCGCGTAGGGCCAAGGCCACCGCGTTGCTCTGGAAAGTCAAAGAGTCCGCCTGCTGGCGCAACGCTTCGCCGAGCGGCGGGTGTCCATAGCCGAGCAGGGCGACGGCGTGGCCGCCGTAGAGGTCGAGGATGCGGCGACCCTCGCCCGTTTCGAGCCAGACCCCGGAAGCGGCGACCGGTTCGAAGTCGAGGTGAGGATAGACCGGCAGGAGGAC
>QIHU01000633.1 GCA_003231035.1 Acidobacteriota bacterium | reverse complement strand
TCCATCGGATCCGCCAGCTCGATCTCCTTGGCGACGGTGACGCCGTCCTTGGTGATCGTCGGTGAACCGAACTTCTTTTCAATAACGACGTTGCGGCCCTTGGGCCCAAGAGTGACCTTGACCGCGTCGGCGAGCTTGGTCACACCCCGCAGGATGGCGCCACGCGCCTCCTCGGAGTAGGTAATCTGCTTAGCCATTCGCTTCTAACCTCCAGCAAGGCTCATGAAGAGCCGTGGTTTTCGTAACTTGATTCTGTTGGATCTAGCGCTTCTAAGAGTTCGAGGGTCGCCCCGTTACTCAACGACGCAGAGGATCTCGTCTTCGCGCAGAATCACGTAGTCGTTGTCGTCGATCTTGATCTCGCTGCCCGAGTACTTGCCGAGCAGGATCCGATCGCCCTTCTTGACATCCATCGGTGAGCGGTTGCCGTCGTCGCCGAATTTTCCGGGACCAACAGCGATCACTTTGGCCTCTTGCGGCTTCTCTTTGGCGGTGTCTGGAATGTAGATGGCTCCGCGCATCTGCTCTTCCGATTCCATCCGCTGGACCAGCACGCGGTCATAGAGTGGACGAATTTTCACAGCTCAAGTCCTCCTTGTCTCCTTGTTGAGTCAACTAGCTGATTGTAGGTGGTTTACGGCCGGCGATTAGCACTCACCGGCCTGGAGTGCTAGCAGAGTAGTGAGTCGAAGGGCCGGCTGTCAAGAGGAAAATTTGAAATCTTAGCCTTGGTGACTAAGATCGAGACAGCTCCTCCCGCAAAGCAGCCACCGTGCCGGGAAGATGCTCCAAGCCTTCGGGACAACGAAGCCTACGAACGGCCAAGTTGGCGGCGATCCCAGCGAGTCGATCCAGACGTTCCGCGCCCAACCCGACCGCCTCGCACAAGAGTGGAAGGGCTGAGAAGCGCAGCAGGTATGGCAACGCCTCTCGGGCGGAGAGTTCCTCGATGGCAACTCGTTTCGTCGTGGCCGAGCGCTCGACGAGGACCAGGGATACCAACTCGCGTTGCGAGGAGGCGAACGACTCTACACGCTCGCCCAACGGTACCCGCAACTTCGGCCCGGAGTTGCTCACCCGACGGTACCGACCCTCGGCCCACTCGGAACCAAAGTACCGTTTCGCCTGCTCCGGCCAGAGCCTGATCTCAGGCACTGCCGACAACGCCATCGCCCGCGATCCCTCGACCTTCACCGCTAGCTGGTCATCGCTCAGCAGGGAGAAGCCGCGTTCCATCAACTCCAGAGCCAAGGTCGTCTTGCCGCCACCGCAGTCCGCCAGCAGACCCATGGCGCGTCCCCCTAGGGCGACGCAGGAAGCGTGGAACACCGAGACACTCCGCATTTCGAGCCACAACGGCAGCGCCACGCCAAAGAAGTTGATCTCTACGTCGTCCCGACCGCCGGTCGGCGCCATCGCATAGGCCACCCTTCTTGGCTGGAGCAAGAAATCAGCTTGCTTCGGAAGGCGAATGCCAACCCCTTCTTCCAACCGGTGCAGCTGCACCACGCTAGCCCCATCGGGACGGGTGCGGCGACTGCGGTAGACCACATCGGCGGCCGAAACCGCCTCGCTCAACCCTTGGCGGGCCGCAAAGTGGAGGGTTGGCTTGCGGCCTGTAGTGAGCATCGCGGCGCGAAAGGGAAACTCACTTTCGATCGAGTGACCGAATGCCGAGTAGCACGCACCGCGTGTGGTCGGCCCTTGCGACTCAGCCTTGGACACGGGTGAGCAAACCCTGCTCGGCGAGCCCAAGCCACAGTTCCCGAATGTCGCCGCGGGCTCGATCGAGAGCCACGTCACACTCTTCGGCTAGCGCCCTCGCCGCCGCCTCGACGGTCCCCAGATCGACCAGGTGAGCCCAGATTCTCGGTGCCGATCCACCGAACTCCAGACACTCGCCATTCTCCAGGTCGCCAAGAAGCAGGGTGTCGCTCTGCTCCAAGAACAGAACTCTATCGCTGGGGCGGATGGGGCCCACACCTTTGGGCTGCTCGCTGATTCTTTCCTCTTCCCCCTCCACTCGCTGGTTGTCGAGGCATGAACTGGGCGGAAGGATCTTCCAGGCTGGCTCCATCGGGCTTTCCGCGGAGACAAAGACCGAGCGCGCCGGTTCGGACCAGAAAAAGCCCAAGGCTTCCGGCATGCCGACCCAATAGCGGCACCCATCCAGCCGATCCCGCCAGTTTCGGCGCCACCGGGCATAGCGATCCCCGAGCAGGGCGGGGCCAAAATCGTGCAGGTCGTGCGCCCCTACGCAAGCCAAGACGGACTCTTCTTTTTCCACTTCGGCTCGCAGTTGGGGGTGGGAGTAAAGATGGGCAAAGATCAACGATCGTCCCGGGTAGCGTTTCAAGGCTTCGGCGCAGCGCTTTCCCGACAAACAGCAGTCGTCGACCACGACCAACGGCCCGCAATCTCGTTCACCGGGTTCTAGCTGTTCACGTCGCAACCCCAAGGCGTAGGAGAGCATCCCCAACACCACCAGCCCTCCCCGGGGCACCGCCACAAACTTGCACGTTGCGAGGGTCTCGCGCCCTACTCGCTCCACCAACCGCCGAGCCAGCCGC
>QIHU01000041.1 GCA_003231035.1 Acidobacteriota bacterium | reverse complement strand
CGATCTGATGAGCGATTTCGTCCGGCAGTTCGATCGAGATATTCACGGGTCTATCCTCCGAGACAAGAACCGGCCGGCCAAGAAAGCGCTGGGTTGCAAGTCGTAGTGGACTCTGGCCATGTCGTGATCTCCAAGATGCGGGGCATGCCCCCACTTGACGGGTTTCTGTTCACCAAGTCAAGGCAATATGCGTTTCTGGGGAAGCTATCCCACACCGCCCAGGATGGATTCAAGTCTAGCAGCCCACTGGGCTAGCGCCTCCCGCTTCTCGGCATCGCAACTGAGGCGGGCGTAGACGTCGGTGATCCCACTCACCACGTGATTCAGGATCTTCCAGACGACGAGCGGAAAAATGCCCACCGAAGCCTCAAGAGAAGTCACTCCCCAAGATGCGCGAGGGCTCGCTCCACCAAGTCCTCGGTAAGGTACAAACCACTCTCGCGAAGCCGCTCGACGATGGGCCGCGCTGACGAAATCAGTCCAAGCCGAGTTGCACGCAGCACTACGCCAAGGGTGCCGATCACTCCGACACCAAGAGCTTGTGCGCACCGGCGGGCCTCCAGATCGTCGAGGACCGCACGACTGCCTGCCGAGAGGACCGCTTGAGCCAAGACCTCCGATTCTCCACGCCCCAAGTCCCAACTGTCGATCTCCCGAGGGATCGAGATTGATCCTTCTATCTGAACCATCGATGAGGAGGTCAGCTCGGCGAGTAGCCTCTCGCCTTCTAGCCTCACCCCAACTTCTTCCGCCACACCAAAGGAAACAACCAGCTAGTCAGCCAACTCGCACTGGAGCCCGAGTCGGTCAGCCTTGTCGAGGAGAATCAGCGGCGATGTATTGACGATCTATCGCCTACGCATGCCCGATCTCTTCGATCAGCTCCTCGTAGGTCACCTGGCAGACTGGCACTTTCCACCGGAACAATTCTTCGAGAAACTCCCCGCGGCTGAGGTCCGCGATCTCCGCGGCTTTGCCCTGGGAGATCGCTCCCTGGGCGTACCACTGTACGGAGGCCGCGACTCTCATCTCCCGTGTGAACTCCTTCGGCGAAAGGCGCAACGCCGAGAAGGTACCCGGGGAAACCTCAAAGATAATCGTGACCGCTTCTTGCGACCTTCGGGACTCCCGCTGGTTTCCGGTTTCCGTCTCGATGCGCTCAGCGGCCATAGGGATGCTCCATTGAGAGCCCAGGAACTGCCCGGTAGTGCTTGGCGTTGAACGTCAGAAGGGTGGCGGAATGGCCGACCGCGCATGCCGCGATCAAGGAATCCAAGAGCCCAAGGCCGTGGGATAGGTGGAGTTGGCGAAAGTCGGCGAGGGCCTGATCGCAGTGAGCCTGTGCCGGCCACACCACGGGAAGCAGTTCCACCAGCTTCATCGCCTTCTGGACTCGCTCCTTGTTGCCGGCGTCCTGAATGAGCTCCATGACCACGAAGCCCGGGACAGACGGCAACTCGCTCAAGCCACCGAACCAGTCGACAGCGGGAGGATGGCCGCGCAGGACATCGATCAGGACGTCGGTATCGAGGACTTGCATCCGCTGATTAACCCGCGTGGCGCCTCTCGGCGTGGTGGCGAATCCTGCGAGCGTGGGCCTGACTGTCTTCGATGTCGGGCCGTGAACCGATCACGCCCTCGCGACGCCAGAACGCGACCAACTCGGCCCCACTGGCTGGCCGCTGGCCGGTCTTCGGAATGTCGCCAAGGAGGCGTAGCGCGTACTGCTCGACTGGCAACCCGAGGCGCACGGCTTCAGCGGCGAGCCGGTGCTCTAGGTCTTTCGGAAGGTCTAGGGTAAGGGTCATCTCGGTGTTTCCTTCCTGGTCAGACGATCCTGACGACCTTGGCCAATTCGCGGCCAAGGCCCAGTATCTCGTCCACTTTACCAGCCCATCGGACCACTTTACCAGCCCATCGGACCAGGGCTTGGCGCTTCTCGGCGTCATAGCTGTGCCGGTCATAAACGGCCGTGATTCCGCTCTCCACATGGTTCAGGATCTTCGAGACGACCAGCCGCGAGATCCCCATCGAGGTCATGAAGCTGGCGGCCGTCCGGCGAAGGTCGTGCGGAACGAACTCGATTCGAGTCTCCTTGACCAACCGCGCCGCAGCCTTCTGAACGGCAGTGATGTGCGCAGCCGGCTTGCGCGGACTGGCGAAGACCCAGTCCGAGTCGCCTGTCAGCGGCCGGAGCTGTTCCAGGAGGTGATGAGTCTGCGGAGCCAGTGCCACCCGGTGCGTGAGGCCGTTCTTCGAGACCTCAGCCGGGATCGTCCACCAGTCACCGTTGATGTGCTCCCACCGCATCGCGAGCACTTCAACCCCACGCTGAGCGGTCAGCAAGCGCATCTTGAAGGTTGCGGCCATGACCGGATCGAAGCCGCGCAGCGCAAGCCAGAGTTTGCGGATCTCATCCTCGCTCAAGACTCGATCCCGTTGTTTCGCCTTCGCCGGCATTGGCACTCCGTGACACGGGTTGTGATCGACAAGATCGCGGCCGAGACCGAAGTTGTAGATCTTGGAGATCAACGCTCGGACCCGGTTGGCCATGATCGGGGCTCCGCGTTCGACGATCCCGTCCAGCAGCTCGCCCACGTCCCGCCTGTGGATCTTCTTCGCCTTCTTGCGGCGCCAAGCCGGAAGTAGGTCGACCTTGAGCACCCGCTCGTCTTCCCGCCACCGTTTCTTATGCCGCTTGGCATGCAGCTCTAGGTACTGCGCTGCAAGCTCGTCGAAAGTGACCGCCTCCCGGTCGGCCCGCTTCTCTGCTTGCGGATCTTCGCCACGGGCGACCCGGCCGAGGATGTCCTTCGCCTGGCTCCGCGCATCCGCGAGGCTCAGCGACGGGTAGGTGCCCAGCGTCATGCGCTTGCGACTGGAGCCGAGATCGTAGCGAACGAAGAACGCCTTGCGGCCCGTGTGATGCACCCGCACCCCGAAACCGGTCAGGGTGTCGTCCATGAAATCGGTGAGCCACTTGCCGGCCTTGAGCGTCTCGATCCCGCGATGTGTGAGCTTGATTTTGGGCATCCTCAGCCTCCCTGGCGTGGCTCTGGGCCTGCCAGACCCTAGGGTCAAATTAGGGTCCCATTAGGGTCACACAAGCTGCATTTGGGTCAAGCTTGGGTCACGGGCGACAGTAACTTGATGAAACACGGTGAGACTGGTTGGCACAGGTACAACCTGTTTGTTCTCAATCGCTTACAAGGATCTCCGAGACCTCCTGAGACCCTCTGAAACAGGCTGAATCACAAGGGCTTAGTAATTCGTAATCAGCAGGTCAGCGGTTCAAATCCGCTCGTCGGCTCCAGTTAACTTC
>QIHU01000678.1 GCA_003231035.1 Acidobacteriota bacterium | reverse complement strand
GAGAGCCACACCGACATGGAGTCGCATCTGATTCAGCTGCGTGTCGTCCAAGAACTCCACCGCGCCGGTCGCGAGGTACTGATCGGGCTGGAGATGTTCCCCTACGGGCAGCAAGGTGTCCTCGATCGCTGGTCGCGAGGAACCCTGTCGAGCGAAGCCTTCGTCGCCGAGGCCGAGTGGTATCGATACTGGGGCTATCACTGGAACTACTACCGCGATATTTTCCTCTTCGCTCGCGACAAGAAGCTACGCATGTTCGGGGTCAACGTCCCCCGCGCCGCGGTCACCAAGGTGCGCAAGGAAGGCTTCGAGAGCCTCGGCGAAGAGGAGCGCGCGCACATGCCTCAGCAGGTCAATACAGCCAGCGCCGAGCACCGCCAAATGTACAGAGCTTTCTTCGACGACGATGACGCCTTGCACGGCATGCTCAACGAGGAAGCGTGGGAAGGGATGTACCGCGCCCAGTGCACTTGGGACGCGGCGATGGGGTGGAACGCCCTCCAAGCTCTGCGCGAGCACGGCGGCGAGAAAGCGATCATGGTGATCCTGATCGGATCCGGCCACGTTACCTATGGCCTGGGGGCGCAGCGTCAGATCGAGCTGCACTTCGACGGTCAAGTCGCTAGCCTGATCCCGGTCGAACTCGACCCCGACGAAGAACCCACCGTGCAGGCCTCCTTCGCCGATTTCGTCTGGGGCGTGCCGGAGTTTGAACACGAACTCTACCCTTCGCTGGGTGTCTCCCTCTCCGGCTCGATCGGCCCAGAGCCACGCAAGGTCATCCGGGTCGGCGAAGACTCACCGGGCGAGAAGGCCGGGGTGCAAGTGGGCGACGTACTGCTCGCTCTCGGCCCCACCGCCATCGATGCCGGCCCGGACCTACGCGAAGCGGTCAGCCACTATCGCTGGGGCGACGTGGCGCCGTTGAAACTGCGTCGCGAAGAAGAAGAGGTGACGGTCGAGGTCGCCTTTCGTCGGGTTGCGGCAGAGAGACCGGAAGAATCAGAGCAAGAGCAAGAGCAAGAGAAGGAGGTTCTAGCGACGGGGACTAGCGATGGCGTTTCCAAGCCAGAGTGATAAGCGGACTTCGCGTTGGAGTCTGCCTGCCAGACCCTGACAGTAGCGAGTAGACGCGCGACCTCGGCCCTCCGTACACTCCAGAAAGCAGTTTGCTGCATCCCGGGGGTGTGTCCATAGCCAACTGGAGATCGAGTGACGAACCTTCCACTGATCGATGGCTTGCCTTTCGGGCAACCTCCTAGTGTCCCGTGCGAGGAATCGAAACGGCACCGCGGCATCCGCCTCTTGGCGCTGGTCGGCCTGGTTCTCCTGATCTCGACCAGCATTGCCTTCGCCGACGACCCGGCGACCTTCTCCCCCGCCGCCTCGACGACTCCTGCCTGGTTCTCCTGCGCCGTATCGCACAGCAGGATGTCGAAGCGCTCATCCGCGAAGACGGTTCCGCCTGGCAAACCTCCAATGCACTGCTCGACGAGTGGAACTCCCGATGCCAGTGGGACAACTCGACTCAACCCAACAGTGGAGCGGATTCAGCGGCTGGCGAGACTCGCTAACACCGCGAGTAGCCCAGCCCAGCCTCTGGATTGGCTCCCCACTATCGCGTAACCGTGGTATACTCGAACATACAAAGTACTTACCGTCAAGCTTCGCGAGGCTTCAAGACCACGGCCATCTCCGCGCTGCCGCGATTCGAATTCTAGGAGAAAGCACGATGAACTTGCGCCCCCGAACCTCCCTGGTTTCGCCCCTTTTCTCGCGCGGTGCACTCTTGAGCCTAGTGTTCTTGGGGCCGATCTTGCTCAGCATCGTGGCTAGCGCACAGGAGGCATTCCCCGAACTGGACTGCTCTGCTGGAATCCATCGAGTGGACCACGGCGAAGAGCACCGGCATCATGGGCCGCGAAGCGGAGATCCTAGTTCCGCCAGGCTATGTGTTTACCGGAAGAGAGGGAACCCGGACGCTGATGCAGGCGTTCGGCAACCTGTTGACGGAGGAGGAGTTGGGTTTCATTGCCCCAGTGGAGCAAGAGGGTGAGGTTGGTTTTCCCTGGTTCGCCGTCTTCGAGTTCGGCGAGTCGGGCCACGTCAAGGATGACGAGAAAGGTGACCTCGACCCCGCCGAGATGATGAAATCGCTGCGCAAAGGCCAAGAGGCCGCCAACAGGGAACGCGAGGAACTCGGGTATGACAGCCTATCGATTACCGGCTGGGCGATGGAGCCGCGGTACAACGAGATCACCAACAACATGGAATGGGCACTCAGCTTGCGGGCCGGCAACGGCGCTGAGAACGTCAACCTCAACACTCGCCTGCTCGGCCGCGAAGGGGTGATGCGGGTTACTTTGGTTTGTGACCCAGAGATCTTAGAGAGCATTGTCCCGGAGTATCAGGAGCTCTTGGAGGAGTTCAGTTTCCAGGAAGGCCAACGCTACGCCGACTATCGCAAAGGCGACAAACTGGCGAAGTACGGTCTCACCGGGCTGGTCGTCGGTGGCGGCGTCGCCGTACTGGCCAAGACCGGCTTACTCAAGAAGTTCTTGAAGCCGATCCTGCTGGGGTTGGCGGCACTCGGTGCCTTGATCAAGAAATTGTTCGGAGGCGGAAGCAGCAATGAGGCCGAGGCTGAATAGCCCCAGCCAGATCCAGGAATGAGCACGGCGCATAGCCTTTGCCTACTTCTGGCCCTCCTCTACCTGAGCGACTGTTTCTGGTGGCTGCCGTGGAGTTCGGGCGCTATCGAGCAGCTCTGGCCAGGGGCTCGCTGGAGGCTGCGCCTACCCCCTTCCTGGGCTGGCAACCGGCGCGGCGTCCTTCTTCCGCTCGCCCCGCTGCCACAGAGCGTGACGGTGCAATTCGACTCGCCCTCCTTTTCGCTCTCCCCCAGCGGCTGCACGGTGGTTCCTCCCGCTACGACCCATGGGGCGACCCCTCACTCCCTGGAGCGAGCCGCTCTCTGGAGCCTTCGCTGGAAGGAAATCGACTCGATCGAAGCCCGCGGCGAAGA
>QIHU01000141.1 GCA_003231035.1 Acidobacteriota bacterium | reverse complement strand
GACCCGCGAGCGCGGAGTCGGCAGATTGGGCCGAGCAGGAGTTTGGCGGCGTCGAGATCTATGATCCCCGGCTCAAGGCGCGGCTGCTCACGATGGCTCGTGATTTCTTCGCGCAACCCGGCGAGCTGGTGCCTCTGGCGTGTGGAGGATCGATGGCGAAGACCAAGGCTGCATACCGTTTCCTCGACAATCCGAAGGTCGATATGAAGACCCTGCTGCGCGGGCATGTGAGCGCCACCGCAAGACGTGTGCATGAGCATCCGGTGGTGCTGGCGGTGCAGGATACGACGACGCTGAGCTACACCGCCCATCCGGCGATGGAAGGGCTGGGGCCGATCAACACCCAGCAGGACCAGGCGGTGGGTCTGCTGGTGCATGACACGATGGCCTTCACACCGGACGGTACGCCGCTCGGGCTTCTGGATGTGCAGTGCTGGGCGAGAGATCCCGAGGAGGCTGGCCAGCGAGCCCGCCGCCGCCAGCTACCGATCGAGAAGAAGGAGAGCTTCAAGTGGCTGGCCAGCTATCGAGCGGTGGCCGAGGTACAGCAGCTGTGCCCCAAGACCCTGCTGGTCAGCACCGGGGACCGGGAAGCGGACATCCACGAACTCTTCCTCGAGGCGCAGGAGACCGACTCCGGGCCGCAGCTGCTGATTCGGGCAGACCGTGGTCGAAAACGCCGGGTGATGAACGAGGAGCAGGCCCAGCTGTGGGACTTCCTGCCTGCCCAGGCGGTGGCCGGTACGCAGGTGATCTCTATTCCTCGCAGGGGCTCACGACCCGCTCGCAACGCACGGCTTGAGGTGCGGTATGCGCGGGTCCAGCTGCAGCCTCCCAGAGGGAGGCGTCTGGCGGCCGTAGATCTATGGGCTGTCTATGCCGTCGAGGTGAGCTATGACGCGACGGTCAAGAGTCCTCTGGAATGGATGCTGCTGACCACGGTCGAGGTGTCGAGCTTCGAGCAGGCTATCGAGCGGCTTCGCTGGTATGCCGCACGGTGGGGCATAGAGGTCTACCATCGAACCCTCAAGAGCGGCTGTCGCATCAAAGATCGCAGGCTTGAGAATGCCGACCGCCTGGAGAGCTGCCTGGCCATCGATCTCGTGGTTGCCTGGCGAATCTATCGACTCAACAAGCAAGCTCGCGAAACGCCCGAGGTCCCCTGCGATCAGCTCCTGAAAGAAGTCGAATGGAAAGTTCTTGGCGCGCAAGCGCACCAAGGACCTCCACCAGAAGAGCCACCGTCACTACGCGACGCTGTGCGTATGATTGCCAAACTGGGAGGCTTCCTCGGAAGAAAAGGAGACGGTGAGCCCGGAACGGTAACCCTTTGGCGAGGGCTCCTACGTCTCGAGTTTATGGTTCGCGGTTATCAACTGTACGAATCTTTACATCGCACCAGGGACGGACCGTGACCCGCTGTCTCAAGTGTGGGTAAGAGACAGCTCGTCGAGGGCCCCCCATCGTCCAGTGGATCGCGGATGTCGATCTGGCGATTGACCGGATTGTTCAACAGCCGATTGATCGCATAGAACGCCTGCTCCAACTGATTGATCGACTCGATCAGCGTTTGCATGTCGCGAGCAGCATTGCTACGCAAGCGGAGCACGTCGCCGCGCCCGGACTGACCGGCCGAGAGATTCGTTTCGGCGACTCTGAGATTGCGCCGGGTGACCTCTAGGTTTTCACTCTGGATGCGAAGGTTGGCTCTCACCGTGAGCGCGTTGAAGAAGGCATTGGCGGCGTCCAGCACCAAGTCTTGCTCCGCCGCGCTGAGATTCTGTTGTTGCGCCTCGAGCAGCTTTTCCTGAATGTCGATATTGGCGCTCGCCCCGGGAGAGTAGAGCAGTTGATTCAAGACCAAGAAGCCGGAGGTCGAGTACTGAGGATTCTGTCCGCCGGAGATTTCCGCCAGGCGCCGGTCGACCGTGCTTGCCGTGCCCTGCGCGGTGAGTGCCGGGAGGTAGGAACTGCGC
>QIHU01000208.1 GCA_003231035.1 Acidobacteriota bacterium | reverse complement strand
TGGCGATCCGCAAACGGCTGAAGAAGGCTTACGAGGCGCTCGCCCTGGTTTTAGGCAACAGCGAGGTGACGCAAGACAGTGAGGCCGCGCAAGGCGCGGCGCACGAGGAGAACCGGCAATGAAGCAGCTCAAGACTCAAGATGTTGAAGATCTTCTGCGTGGCGCCGAGGCCCCACCACCGCCCGAGAGCTTGCTCAAGGCGATCCAAGCTGAGATTCCCGAAGCACTACCCACGGTGGACGAGGCGCCCACCCAACCACCCGTCCACCGCGCCTTCCTACGCCAGCGAACTTGGCTCGCCGCCGCCACGGTGGTGGTCGCTCTCGGTGCGGGCTTCATTGGGCTGCGCACCCTGCGCGAAGTCGAACGACCGGCCAGCGAGATGGCACCGATGTTGCGGACGGATGCGGTGGCGTCTTCCAGTCCTGCGCTGCCGGAGAAAGCCGATCAGCCGGCGGAACCGGTGAACCCGGCTAGCCTGGGGAGGAAGGACGAAATGGCCGAGACGGCCCCAGTCTCCACCGACCAGAGCGCGAGGTACGGGCAAGAAGCCGATCTTGGGAATGCCGAGGCCCTCTCGAATGGTGAGCTCGAGCGGAGATTGCGGGCGCTGGGCTACGTTGAAAAAGAAGCAAAGCGCGAGAAGGCGAAGAAGGCGTCGGACAGCGACCTGGCTTTGGGCAAGTCGGCGAGTGTCGATTCGAATCAGCGTCGTGTGCTTGGTCGGAGGGCTGAGCAGCTTCAGCCGAAGCCAGCGTTGTCGCCCCTGCGCCAGGCCACTGAACCGCAGGTTGTGGAAGAGAAGATCACTGTCACCGGTGAAAGTCCGCTGCTGGATGAACGCAAGATTAGCGCTGGCTCGACGGTCACCCCTGCCGACATGGAGAAAGTGCCCACCGCTCGGGATCCGTGGACTGTCCTGCAAGCCGCGCCGGGGGCACTCGTTGATCGTGTCAACGTGGGCGGCAACGAAAGCGGTCAGGATTCGAACTTCATTTCCCCAGGAAGCAAGGGCTGGAGTGTCGAGGGGGTGACGGTTACCGACAACAGGGCACGAGGAAGTTCTTCCACTTACCATGACTTCGACTCCGGCAGCGCGGCCGCGAAGGCCCCGCCTTCCGCCGGTGGCACCGCCGAGCCCAACGATGCGGCCTACGGCGATGTTTTTCACCAGTCCTACGGCGTTAATCCCTTCATCGACACCGAGGACGACGCCCTATCGACCTTTGCGCTCGACGTCGATACCGGCTCCTACACCCAGGTGCGTCGCTTCCTGCGCGATGGCAATCAGCCGCCACCGGCGGCGGTACGCGTAGAGGAGATGGTCAACTACTTCGACTACGGCGACCGCGCTCCCAGCGAGGGAGATGCTCTGGCGATCACCCTCGAAGGCGGCCCGACGCCCTTTGTCGAGGGCGAGCGCTACCGTCTGGTGCGGGTTGGTATTCAAGGTCGCGAGGCGGTCGGCGGACAACGCGATCCGGCCCTGCTGATCTTCGTGGTCGATGTTTCCGGTTCGATGGACCGGGAGAATCGGCTGGGGTTGGTCAAGCGGGCGCTCGGTCTGCTGCTCGGTCAGCTAGGCAGCGAAGATCGAGTCGGCCTGGTGGTTTACGGTAGCCGCGGTCGAGTGGTGCTGGAGCCGACCGGGGATCTGAAAGCGATCCGCTCCGCCATCGAAGGATTGTCATCCGAAGGTGCGACCAACGTCGAGGAGGGGCTCAGGCTCGCCTACGACCAGGCCGAGCGCTACCTGCGTCCCGGTGCGATCAACCGCATCATCCTCTGCTCGGACGGCGTGGCCAACGTCGGCGCTACTGGGCCGACATCGATTCTCACTCGAATCGGCGCCGGTGCCCGCCGGGGCATCGAGCTAACCACCGTCGGTTTCGGGATGGGTAACTACAACGACACGCTGATGGAGCAACTGGCCGATCGCGGCAACGGCAACTATGCCTATGTCGACCAGCTCCAGGAGG
>QIHU01000541.1 GCA_003231035.1 Acidobacteriota bacterium | reverse complement strand
TGCCTCGGTAGTGGGGTCAGCCGCTAGTGGGGTCCGAGACTGGTATCGGCGTGATCTTCCAGGCTGAAGGGATCTGCGCGGAGAGGTAGCGAGTTAACGCTGGGTCGCAATCTAAAGGTGACCCAGTAAGGCTTTGTCGGCTTTTATCTGAAAGAGTGCTAATTAGACTGTAGAACAAGCCTGTGCGCGAGCCGCTAGCCAGAGGAATGACCGCATGAAGAAGCTGACCCGAGAGGATGGATCGTCGCCGGATCTGGTGGCGGAGAACATCGAGAGGCTGCGAGAGATCTTCCCCGAGGTCTTCGCCGAAGGCCGTATCGACTTCGATGCCCTGAAGCAGACGCTGGGCGACTACGCGGGCGACCGGGAGGAGCGCTACTCCTTCACCTGGCACGGCAAGAGCAAGGCCCGGCGGATCGCTCAGATGCCCTTGACCGCCACGCTGCGCCCCTGCCCGAGGCGATCGACCACATCAAGTCCGGTCGCACCGAAGAGGACATCCTCTACGAGCTACTCCTCAAGTATGGTCTCGATCTCGCCATCCCCATCGAGACCCGACTTATCGAGGGCCGCAAGGTCTCGCTCATCGGAGCCGGCGCCTTGATCGTCTGCCTCGCGGACGACATCACGCTGCCGGTGGTCTCCGCCATCGCCGCGCTCAATGAGGAGCTTGAGCCCGAGGTAATGCGGGTGGTGTTCAAAGACTCCGGCTTCGCCGATGACGTGGCCAAAACCAACGCCGCTCAGATTCTCCGGCAGGCCGGTGTCGACGACGTGAAGAGTCTTTAGGGGGGCAAGATGGATTCACGAGAGATCACCACACTGCACCTAGCCTTCGACGCCATGGTTCAGCTTTGGCCCGATTCCGACGTGGAATTCTGGTTCGCGCGGGACTTGCAGGATGCCTTGGAATACACCGAGTGGCGAAATTTCCAGAAAGTGATCGCCAAGGCCAGAACATCCTGCGAGAACGCCGGCATCGAGATCGCGGACCATTTTGTTGACGTCAACAAGATGGTCGAGATCGGATCGGGTTCGAAGCGCTCCGTCGATGACGTCGTGCTCACTCGCTATGCCTGCTACCTCATCGCGCAAAACGGCGATCCCCGCAAGGAACCGATCGCCTTTGCCCAGAGCTACTTCGCCGTGCAAACCCGCAAGCAGGAGGTCATCGAAGAACGGATTCTGTTTCAGGAACGGCTGCGGGCTCGCCGGAAGTTGCGCGAATCGGAAACCGAGCTCTCTAAAAACATCTATGAGCGAGGTGTGGACGACCGAGGCTTTGGTCGCATTCGCTCCAAGGGAGACGCGGCGTTGTTCGGTGGCAAGACCACCGGTCAGATGAAGAGTCGGATGGGCGTTCCTAAGAGCCGACCCTTGGCCGATTTTCTCCCCACGATCACCATCACAGCCAAGAACCTCGCCACCGAGATCACAAACTTCAACGTCCGTCGAAGCGACATGCGGGGCGAGGCGGCCATTACCACTGAGCACGTTCAGAACAACGCCAGCGTGAGGGGCGTTCTCGAAGAAAGAGGTATCAGGCCCGAGGAATTGCCACCGGAGGAAGACCTCAAGAAGCTTGAGCGCCGAGTCAAGTCAGACGAAAAGAGGCTCATCCAGCAATCGGAGCTGCCGAGCAGCTCAAATGGGCCACCGCCGGTGGCACAATTGCAGTCGGATTCCGATCCTGCAGAGGATGAGGGCCAGGATTGAAGATCCAATTCAACCCCGACCTCGATTTCCAGGCGGAGGCCGTCTCGGCTGTCGTCGATCTTTTCGAGGGTCAAGAGACTTGCCAGACAAACTTCACCGTCGCGGCGCTTAAGGCGACGGCTCAAGCCGGCCTCTACGAGACCGACCTCGGCATCGGTAACCACCTCCGGCTACTGGCCAACCTCACCCGGGTACAGCGGCGCAGTGGGCTCGCGCCCTCGACCGCGTTGGGCGCTCTCAACTTCACTGTCGAGATGGAGACCGGCACGGGCAAGACCTACGTCTACCTGCGCGGCATCTTCGAGCTACACCGCCGGTACGGCTTCACCAAGTTCATCATCGTCGTGCCCTCGATCGCCATCAAGGAGGGTGTGTACCATCCCCGTGGTGGGTGAGGATGGGCAACAGCAGCTACTCGGTGTCGAGAGATCCACCGAAATCTGG
>QIHU01000773.1 GCA_003231035.1 Acidobacteriota bacterium | reverse complement strand
CCTTCCGCGCTTCCTCGATGATTTGGCTGAGGTGGTCAAAATCGGCCTCGGTCAACTCCTGCGCTTGGAGGTCGAGAAGGGTGGCCACGGCACTCTGGGTGGAGCCGTCGAAGAAGGTGCGCAGCAGATGGCCCAGAGCGGAACGCCGCGCCGTCTCTCGCGGCACGGTGGGCAAGAAAACATAGCGGGGTCCGTCTTGGCGATGACGAAGATGACCTTTCTCTTCCAGCACCCGCAGCAGCGCGCGCACCGTGGAGTAGGAGGGCGGATCGGCGATCTGCTGCCGGACTTCGGCGGCGGTCGCTCGGCCCGAGGCGTAGATGGCGTCCATGATTTGCCGTTCGCGCCGGCTGAGAGAGGGGGTTTGTGCTTGTCGCGTGTGCTGGTTTTTTAGCATGATGCTGGAAAATTAGCATGCCAAGGAAATGTTGTCAAGAGCGGCGACGCTTTTTTAGTGCCCTTGCCCATACACCATTCTCTTGGCTCGGTGTGCGAAGTTTGCCGTAGGTTTTTCATTGACCAGGGTTGTGGTGGATTTACTTGGGGTTGCAACTTTTCCTGCGTGCCGCGTAAGCTCGCTTGAACGCACACGACACTGACTTTGGGGGACCGACATGAACCTCTCCTCGTACAAATTCCGCGGCGGTCTGCACCCGGAAACGGCCACCGTGACCAATGCTCTGGCGGCGCAGGGGGTGGTGGCTCCCCATACCGGCAAGCCGTTCTCGGAAGCGATGATATTGGGCATTGCCGGAGGGCTCGGCGCGGGCTACATCCTGTGGGAATTCAAACGGTGGAATGCCACCATTCCGGTCTTCGGTTTCCAGAACAACTGGCAGTACCCGGTCAAGTTCCTGACGGCGTTGGGCGAGCGGCTGGCGGTATCGATCGAGATTCAGGAGAGCGGTGGAGCCAAGAAGGCGGCTGGCCTCCTGCGCGCGGCCCTCGACGAGGGGCAGCCGGCGATCTGCTGGGTGGACCAGGGCCACCTCCCCTACCTCCACCTGCCGGAGGGCCACCACGGTTGTTTCGGTCACCTCATCACGGTGGTCGGGATCGATGAAGAGGCCGATCGGGTGCGGGTGGACGATCGAGGCAAGAAGCCCTTTGCCGTCACCGAGGCTGAACTGGCGCTGGCGCGTGGCCGCATCCCCTCTTACAAGAACCGACTGATGACGGTTCAGAGGGGTGACAAGCCGAACCTCGAGAAGGCGGTTCGTGCCGGGCTGGCGGATTGCGCAGCTCACTTGGCCAAACCTTCCGACTCGTTCAGCCTACCGGTGTTTCGCAAGTGGGCGCGGATGATGACCGATCCCAAACACAAGAAAGGCTGGCCCCAGGTCTTCGCTCAGCCGGTCGGTCTTTTCGCGACCTTGAAGTCGATCTACGAAGCGGTCGAGCCCGGTGCCGGTTCGGGTGGTGGCAACTTGCGCAAGCTCTACGCCGATTTCCTCAAGGAGGCCGGCGAGGTCACCGGGAATGGCGATTTGGCCGAAGTCGCGACGCTCTATCGCCGCCTGGCCAAGCAGTGGAGCGCCTTTGCCCAGGCCGCTCTAGCCGAGGATAACGAGCCGTTGGCGCGGACCCGTGGGTTGATCGACCGGCGACGGGAGCTCATCCGCAAGAAGGGTGGCGACGCGGCGCCGGAACTGGCTGAAATTGGCGCTCAGCTGAACCGAGACTACACGCGGTACAACCAGAAGTTCCCCGGCGGCAAGCGTGCGACGGTGGCACTATTCGCTGACCTCAAGGAGCGGATGGAGAAGATCCATGCCGCCGAAGTCGAGGCCAACCGGGCACTGAGCGGAGCTCTGTAAGGAACGACACAGAGAACGATGGACTTTTTCCTTCGACGAGCTTAACTTCGCTCAACCTACTACGTAGTTAGTAGGTCGCCGGACGAGGAACCCACTGGAGAATCGATGAGCGAATCCCGTTTTGACCGGAGTCTGACCGAAGGGCCAATTCTGGGGTCGGTGTGGAAGCTGGCCTGGCC
>QIHU01000379.1 GCA_003231035.1 Acidobacteriota bacterium | reverse complement strand
ATCAGTCTTCGCTGACGACCACGCGGACCCTGCCGAATCTCTCGAGCTGCGGCACCAGCTCGTCGGCGGGACCCACGGCGACGGTGACGGCATTGTCCGGTGCTAGGTGGCGTCGGGCCACCCGCTGGATGGTGGTGGCGTCGATGGTAGCCAGGCTGCTCAGGTAGCCATTGTAGAAGTCGTCGGGAAGGTTGTGAACGGCGATGACCTCCAACCGTCCGGCGATCCCGCTGAGACTCTGCAGGACATTGGGGAAGGTGCCGACCAGGTAGTTTCGCGTGTCTTCCAGCTCTTTAGGCGTCGGCTCTTGTTGCCGAATTCGGCGCAACTCGGTGAAAATTTCCTCCGTGGCGGCGCCTGCCTCAGGAGTGGCCACGTCGGTGGTGACAAGAATCGGGCCGGGGCCATGGCGGCCGGTGACCAAACTATACGCGCCGTAGGTGAAGCCGTGTTCTTCCCGCAGGTTGAGGTTGAGACGGCTGGTGAACTTGCCGCCCAGCAAGGTGCTCATGACCGTTAAGGCTAGAAAGTCCGGGTGGCTACGGGGTACGCCAAGATGGCCGACCCGTAGCGCTGTCTGAGCACCTCCGGGGCGGTCGACAACCACCACGGTAGGATCGAGAGGTACTGGCGTGGGAATCGGCGACCCCTTGGGCGCTACCCCTGGCGAGAGTTCTTCATCGGAAACCTCGAACGAGGTTCGGGGCAGATTGCCGAAGCGGCTCTCGACCTCGGCGAACAGCCACCCAGGCTCAAAGTCACCGACCACGATCAGGGTCGTATCGGTGGCGACGCGAATGTGGTCACGGTAGAAGGTCAAGAGATCGTCGCGATCGGTGGCCTCGAGACTCTCCACGGTGCCCAGCGGGGGTTGGCCGTAGGGTGAGTGAGGGCCATAGATGGTGGCTACCATGTGGTGGTCGGCGAGTGATCCCGGCAGCTTGCGTTGCTGCTGAATCTGAGCTTGGCGCTGCGCGCGGATGCGCTCCACTTGCTCGGGCGGGAAGTTGGCGCAGGTGAGAATCTCGGCCAGCAGGTCGAGGCCACCGAGTAGCTCGGCGGCCGGTAGTTCGAGGGCGATCGTTCCCGAGTCCCAATAGGCGCCAGTACCGAGCCCGCCTCCAAGCCGTTCGACCTGAGTGGCGATCAGGTGGCCACTGCGCTGCTCGGTTCCTTCGTCGAGCAAGGCCGCGGTGAGAGCGGCGAGTCCGGCTCGATCGAGGGGATTGTGTTGCGAGCCACCGGCCGTGCTCAGCTCCAGGGTGGCCAGAGGTGCTCTGCGGCTCCGGCTAGCCAGAAGGGTCATGCCGTTGGCCAATTGGAAGCGTCGGGGAGGGGGAAAAGTGACCCGGTGGGTGGCTTGCCCACGGGGCGGCCTTGAGCGATCCACCCTCGGCGAATTCATTGGGGCCGCTCCGACGAGGGCTGGTGTGAACTCTGCTTGGGGATTACGATGACCACGACCTGACGCTCATCGGCCAACAGTCGCGCCGCGCACTGGCATAGCTCTTCGGCGCCGATCTCCAGGTAGCGCTCGACCTCGTGGCCGAGCAACTCCGGCCGATCGAAATAAGTGGTGTACGCTCGGCGCCCGAGGCTTTGCAGGTCGCTGTAGGCGCGAGTGCGGGTACGGTTGAGCGCGCGGTCCATGTCGGCCTGCGCTGGTGGTTCACCAGCCAGCCGTTCTAGCTGTTCGCGCAGTGCTGCCTCTAGCGCTTCACCTTCGACCCCGGGGCGCCCGGTGGCCGAGATCATTACCACGCTGGATCTCTCGGTTTCATGAATCCAAGCGGAAGCGCTTTGGGCAATCTGCCGCTGTTGGACCAGCTGATCGTAGAGCGGGCTCGACTTGCCGTCGCCGAGAACGGTGGTGAGGAGGTCGGCGACATACCACTCGGCGTCGCCGTAGGCAGGTACGTGGAAGGCAAGGTAAACGCGAGGCAGGTGGATATCGTCTTCCAGAACGATCCGCCTGCTCCCCTGCTCACCGATCTTCGCGTCGGTTCGGTTGGAAGCGTCTGGGGCTGGTTGGGAGGGGGCCGGGAGGAGGGCGCTGTGAAGTTCCGCGTGGTGAAGCTCCGCGCTGTGAATATCGGCGAAGTAGCGCTGGACCAGCTCTAACGCGGTGGCGGGTTCGAAGTCCCCGGCAAGGGTCAGCACCGCGTTGTTGGGCCGGTACCAGCGCTTGAAGAAGTGATGGACTTCCTCCAGGGTGGCGGCTTCGATGTCTTCCATGTAACCGATGATGGGCCAATGGTAGGGGTGGTCGCCAGGAAAGAGCAGTTCCCACAGCCGTTCGTGGGCTAGGCCGTAGGGTTGATTGTCGACCCGCTGGCGGCGCTCGTTCATCACCACCTGACGCTGGTTCTCCAACTTTTCGGAAGTCATCGCCGGGAGCAGAAATCCCATGCGATCCGACTCCAACCACAGACCGAGTTCAAGGTGGTTGGAGGGCAGTGTCTCGTAGTAGTTAGTGCGATCACGCGAGGTGGAGCCGTTGGCGGTACCGCCAACATTCTGAATGTGGGCAAAGTGATCGTTGGTGCCCACGTGTTGGCTACCTTGAAAGAGCATGTGCTCGAAGAGGTGGGCGAAGCCGGTCTTGCTCGGTGACTCATTCTTGGAACCCACGTGATACCAGAGGTTGATCGCGACCAGCGGTAGCTCGCTGTCCGGCTGCAAAACGACGCGCAAACCGTTGTCCAACTGGTGGCGTTCGATGGCGAGGGGGTGGGCTGAAGTCATCGTGGGTGTGCTCGCGGTGGTTATGCCTTCGCCGGACCCTTCACAGTAGCGTCGCGGGGCGCAGAGTCTAACAGCGAGCACCGGATCCCGTCGCGGGGTTGACTTACGCCGCTTTACCGCTTAGCGTGGTCGAATGAGCGGAGTTCGCGACTATTTGACTCGGCGCCAGAAAGAGATCCTAGACTTCATCGCGGAGTTTCGGCGTGGTGAAGGGGTCTCGCCGACCCACCGCGAGATCTGTAAGAAATTCGGTTACTCCTCCTACGGGACGGTCTACAAGCACCTGAAGCTGCTAGAGGAGAAGGGTTACCTGAGCCGCCACTGGAATCAAAAACGGGGAATCCAACTCCTGCGTTGGCCTCCCAGCACAGGCAAGAAGACGGCAAGATCGACCCTGCGCGACCTGCCGTTTTTCGGTTTGATCGCCGCCGGCAAACCGATCGAGGCGGTGGAGGGCAACGACCGGCTGTCGGTCCCTGAACATTTGCTAGGTCAACGCCACCAGAAGCACTTCGTGCTCAAGGTGGTCGGGGACTCGATGATCGATGAGGGTATTCACGATGGCGACTTGGTGGTGGTGGAGCGCAGGGACAAAGCGGAATCGGGCGAGATGGTCGTGGCCCTGATCGATGACGAAGCGACCCTGAAGCGCTTCTACCCCGAAGGAAAGCAGATTCGGCTACAACCTGCCAACCCGAACATGAAGCCGTTCTTCGTCGCCGCCAATGATGTGATGGTGCAAGGATTGGCCTCATGCGGAAGTTCTGAGGTGGTCGGCCGGAGGCCGCCCACCTCAGAACTTCTTTCATTTTTCAGGGATCTCTCTCCGAGATCCCACCCGGGCGGCAAGCCGCCCTCTCCCCCACCCTTTGTTTATGGGGGTTTCTCCCCGAACCCCCCTCAACCGCCCGCCCACGCCGCCCCCGCCCTCTTGTTCATGGGGACCTCTCGCCGAGGTCCCCTCAACCGAAAAAACGTCGTTTTTCGGTTTTCACCCCTAAGGCGTCCGACCCAAGCGGTCGGGCTCGCCCAAAGGGCTCACGCGCTGCGCTCAGCAGCCGCACTTCCCCCCACGAGACGCGAAGCGGCGAGGTCTCAGTGGTCAATCCCAGACAGCAGTACCGAGAGTCGAGCGCAGCGAGGCGCGAGGACGAACAAAACACTCCACCAAAGAGTCCGTCTCTCCCGCGCAGTGGCCTAAGGCTGCGAGCACCACCCTGTGGAGGGCACGAATCGGCTCGTGGAGGATCAGCGACCGT
>QIHU01000768.1 GCA_003231035.1 Acidobacteriota bacterium | reverse complement strand
GGATGGCATCGGCGAGCAGCTCGCGCAGCCCAGGTTGGCTGGTGACGAAGTCGTGGAAGCGGTCGATGGCGTCGCCCTGGGTCGGCCACTGGAAGTGCCGTTTGTCATAGACCAGGCCGATGCTGGTCTCGCCGCCGCGCAAGGGGATCATCCAGCACCACCAACCGTGGCCGCAGAAGTGGTTGGTCGCCAGGCGACGCGCCCCCGAGATGGGGGGCAAGGCGGGGGTGCGGGGGTCGGCGCCCAAGATCTCAACGCCGTCGAGGCCCCAGACGGCGGCGATGGGGTGTTCTTCGACACGCCGCAGGAGCTTCTTGCGGCGGGCGATGAAGGCGTGACGGCCGGAGGCGTCGACCACCCAACGGGCGGTTACGGTGCGTTGCCCGTGCGCGCTGGAGAGGGTCACGGTGCTCGCCGGCCATCCTAGGTCGAGCGCTTCGACAGTCGCCGGTCGAGCGACTTCGACCCCCTCGCTGGCGGCTAGTTCGAGGAGCGATTGATCGAGCAGCGCGCGGTCGAGCTGGAAGGAGGGAAGGCGAGGGATCTCGCTCGGCCCCACTTCGCTCATTTCGGCGAGTGGGCAGTGCGGTCCGTCGGCGAACCAGTAGCGCAGGCCGTGTTTGGGGAGGTGCTCGCGGGCGAGCAGATCGCTCAGTCCGAGGACACGGTGGAGCATCATGGAGGAGACTTCCACCGTCGCTTCGCCCACCTTGCGGTTGAACTCCTGGCACCGTTCGACGATCAGGATTCGGGCTTGCGGTTGCCACCGCTTGAGGACGGTGGCGAAAGCGGAGCCTGCAAAGGCGCCGCCGATGACCACGACATCGTAGTGATCCTGCTGCGGATTCTCGACCATGGAGGCAGTCTATACGCTCACGACGATAAATCCGTGCGTTCTGGCTAGGCTCGCGGGTGGCTGGGATCAGTCCACGTAACCGAGGGCGCGCAAGGCTCGCCGGCTCTCGTCATCGGTCGCGGAAGGATTGTGTGTAGAGCTGAGCTGCTGCTCGAAGTGGGCGAAGAGGGCTAGCATCCGATTCCTCTCGGCGGCCGACAGGGCGGGAGACGAGGTCGAGGGCGGCAAGAGCTCCCGCGCGTTTCCGAGGATCGGGAGGCCCTCCCGGCCGACGGCGAAGAACCGGTGGCCGACGATCGGCACTAGGGTGCCGTCGAGACGCAGTTCCGTAGCCTCGCCGGCAAATGTGCGTCGCATGCCGACCGCGGTCGGTGGGCGTTGAGGCGCGGTGAGCAGACTCTGCCCTGGCCCACTGGACGGCAGTCCGGCCAGATCGAGAAGGGTGGAGGCGATATCGACGGAACCGACGATGCGCTGCTTGCGACCGGCCTCGATCCGCGATGAGAGGATGAAGAGCGGTACACGGATCTGTTCCGGCGTGAGCCTCTTGCCGTGCGCAATAGCTCCGCTCTCGCCGAAACTCTCGCCGTGGTCGACGGCGACAACGATGTGAGTCTCGAATCGATCTGAATCGCTGCTGAGGTGGGTGAGTAGCTTTGCGAGGTGCCGGTCCATCGCCGTCACGTCCGCGAAGTAGGCCTGTCGAACTTTCTGGAGAACGGGCTCGAGAGGTAGGTTCTGGCGGATCGCCCGCTTAATGACCCCTATTCGAATTGGCTCCAGACCCGCACTGTCGCCGTAAGGGCTGTGGGCGTCGAAGTAGTGGAACCAAAGCAGTTGGCGCTGTCCAGTCAACTGCTCCAAAAGCGCGAGCGCCTTGGTGGTGATGGTCGCCGAACCGCTGTAGAAAAGCTGCTCGGGGATCGCTTGAACTTCCCAGGTGGGGTTGGGGTGACGATAGTCGAAGCTGTCGTCATAGGAGGCAAAGCCCTGAGCGAACCCAAAACGGCCGGCAACCGGAAACGAAGCCACCACGGCCGCTGTTTCCCAACCGTTCGCGGCGAAAGACTCGGCCACGGTCTCGGCATCGGGGCCGAGCACCAGGCCGTTGCGGGTGACGCCATGCTGCCAGGGGTGCAGCCCGGTGAACATCGACGCATGGGATGGCTGGGTGGAACTGGTGGCGGAGTGGAAGCGGTCGTAGATCGCTCCCCGTGAAGCCAGGGCGAGCGTCAGTGGCATGCTAGAAGGGTGTTCAACCGAGTCGAAGAAGGCGTCCGCTCGCAGGGTGTCGAGAGTGATCAGGACAATTCGCTCGCCTCTCTGCGGCGCGCAAGCGAAGGTAGCAATGAGGGCCGCTCCCAGGAGGGGGGCGCGCAGGAGCTTGGCAAGACTACGGAGGTGCGTGCTGGTCATGGTT
>QIHU01000115.1 GCA_003231035.1 Acidobacteriota bacterium | reverse complement strand
CGCCAGGAGATGGTCGAGAGGTTGCGCATCGAGCGCGACATCACGGACAACCGCCTCCTGATCGCCATGAACAAGGTGATGCGCCACCAGTTCGTACCCCCGGAACTGGGCCCCCGGGCCTACGAGGATGAGCCCTTGCGCCTCAGCGACAAGCTGACCATCCATCAGCCCTATGTCGTGGCCTTGATGACTTCGCTGCTGAAACTCTCCAAGGGGTCGAAAGTCCTCGAGATTGGGACCGGTACCGGATACCATTCGGCCATTCTCGGGCAGCTGGCCGCCGAAGTTTTTTCAATCGAAATTGACCGCAAGATCGCCGAGCAAGCGCGGACCAATCTCGAGAGGTTCGGCGCCCACAATGTGCAAGTCAAGACCGGTGACGGGTATCTGGGCTGGCCGAGAGAGGCGCCCTTCGACGCCATTATTCTCACCGCCGCTCCTCCCCGCATCCCCCGTCCGCTGCTCGACCAGCTGCGTGTTGGAGGGGTGATGGTGGTGCCTGTAGGTACGGTAATCCAAGAACTGATCGTACTGACCAAGACCAAGGATGGGATCCGTAGGGAAACTTCCGTACCGGTGAGTCTGCCGCGGATGAGTGGTGAAGTTCAGAATCGACCCACCAGACCCTGACTCGGCCCCATGGCGGGTATACTCGCCCGCTGTGAATCCCCCTCCGCTGATTTCGAGTTCGACTAGCAATTCCCGAGTAGGACGCTAGGTGAACCCGCGCACCGAGAGTCCGCCGCGAATCCTGTCGCGCGGCGAGCATGGCATTTCGCGCCAGGACATGGATCCGAACGCGGTCAAGGTTCTCTATCGCTTGCATCGGGCCGGCTTCAGGGCCTTCATGGTGGGCGGATGTGTGCGCGATTTGATGGTGGGGCGCAAACCGAAGGACTTTGACGCCGCCACCGACGCACGGCCACGCGAGATCAATCGCCTGTTCAGGAACTCTCGCATCATTGGGCGGCGTTTTCGCCTGGTGCACGTCTTCTTCAAGAGTGGGGTGGTCGAGGTGGCGACCTTCCGCTGCAATCCCGCGCAGGAAGAACAGGCGAATGCGCCGGGCGAGTTGTTGATCACCAGCGACAACCGCTTTGGTTCGCCCCGTGAGGACGCCTTTCGGCGCGATTTCACGATCAATGGTCTGTTTTACGACATTGCCGATTTTTCGCTGATCGACTACGTGGGCGGCATCGACGATCTGGAGCGCCAGCTCATCCGAGTGATCGGCGACCCGGACGTTCGTTTTCGCGAGGATCCGGTGCGCATGTTGCGCGCTTGCGAGTTTGCCGCCCGCCTTGGCTTCGGTATCGAAGCTAAGACCCAGGAAGCGATCCAGCGCCACGGCAAGGAACTGGCCAAGGCTTCACCAGCGCGGGTCACCGAAGAGATCCTGGCCTTGCTGCGCTGTGGCCATGTGGGAACGGCAATCCAGTGGCTGCTCGAACTCGACCTGCTGCCGGTGTTGCTTCCCGAAGCCAACGCCTTGATCTCGCCGCGGGCTCGCGGGCTGGGTGATTTCTCCCAAGTCTTGCCGACCATCGACCGTTGGGTCGAGGCCGGGCGAGAACTTTCGGACGGCGTGGTAATGGCGATCATCGTCCTGCCCACTCTGTTGTTGCGCCGCTACGACCTCGAAAGCCGCGGTAGCGGCCATCGACCCTTGGGGCGCGGGGCGCTCGATGAGCTGGTGTACGGCGTGATCGAACCCTTCGCGAGCCGATTTTACCTTTCGCGCGCCCGTTCGCAGGCTCTCTTTTTTGCCTTGGCCGCTTTCTTGAAGTTCGCGGTCTCCTCGTGGCGAAAAGAGGAACGGGTTCGCTTCGCCCGCCGTTCTGGATTCAAGGACGCTCTAGTCTTGCTGGAACTCCTGGTGGAGGCGACGAGCGAAGGGCAAGGTGAGTTGGAGCGCTGGCGCGCAGTGGCGCAGCAAGTCAAGGAGGAGGCGCCTGACGACGACAGCCACAGTCCCCGCCCGCGTCTTCGGTCGCGTCGCCGTCGCCGCCGCCG
>QIHU01000094.1 GCA_003231035.1 Acidobacteriota bacterium | reverse complement strand
GCAGACGTCGACCATCTGATGGAAGAGCCCCACGGTGATCCACAACGTGGTCACGCCGGCCGTCGCGATGAACTCTCCCAATTCCTCTAGCGACGGCCTCTGGGACGGGTAGATCGCCAACTGACCGCCGTTGAGCAAAGGAGCCCATAGCTCGAAGGTCGAGGCATCGAAGGCAGGAGGTGCCAGCATGGAGAAGACCTCGTCCTGGCCAAAAGAGGTGTAGTCGGTCTCTCGGACCAAGCGCACCACGCCCCGGTGGAGGGCCGCAACCCCTTTCGGTCGGCCGGTCGAACCGGAGGTAAAGACGATGTAGGCCAGATTCTCGCCCTCGATCGCCACCTCGGGATCGGCCTCGCTCTCACCCTCGAAAGCGGTCGATCCTTCCTCTAAGGTGAGTGTCGGAAACGCAAAACCGGGCAACGCCTCTTCCCCTCCCGGCTCGACCATCAGCAGAGCGGGATCAGCCACCTCCAACATGTGCGCCAGCCGGCTCGCGGGAAGGGAAAGATCGAGCGGCACGTAGCCCCCTCCCGCTTTGAGGATGGCGAGGATGGCCACCACCAAGCTCGCCGACCGTTCCACCCCGACCGCCACCCGCACTTCGGGGCCGACCCCCATCCGGCGCAGCTTGTGGGCCAATCGGTTCGCGACGCGGTTGAGCTCGCCGTAGGTGAGATTGCCGCTGGCACAGGTGACCGCTCTGGCCTCGGGGCGGCGGCGAACCACCTCGGCGAACAGAGCCGGAATACTCGCTTGGCGCGGATAGGGCTTTTCGTTCCTGGCCCACTCGCCCACCAGCTGCTGACGTTCGGACCGTTCGAGCATCGGCAAGTCGAGGAGCGCGCGCGAAGGATCTTCGACCACCGAGGCCAGTAGCGTCGCGTAATGGCGGCCCATCCGCCGCACGGTGGTGCGCTCGAAGAGGTCGGAGCTGTACTCGATCCCGCATGAGATCCAGCCGCCGATCTCGCGCAAGTAAACGGTCAGATCGAACTTGGAGGTTCCGGTATCCACCCCACCGGTGCCCAAGGGGCCGACCTGGATCTCAGCCAGATCTTGGCTGTCGAAACGGACCGGGTAGTTCTGCACCACGAAGCCAACCTGGCACAGCGGGTTCGAGGCCAAACTGCGCTCGATCTTCAACTCATCGATCAGCCGTTCGAAGGGCAGATCTTGGTGGGAGTAGGCTTCCAGCGCCACCTTGCGGACCTCGTCCATGAGATCGGCAAAGGGAGCGCGCGGACGAATCCGAGTGCGCATGACCAAGGTGTTGACGAAGAACCCGATCAACCCTTCGAGTTCCTTATAGGTCCGGTTGGCGATGCCCGAGCCGACTAGGATGTCCTCTTGGCCGGAATACCGGTAGAGCAGTGCGTTGAAAACAGCCAGGGTCGCCATGAAGAGGGTGACCCCCTGCTCGCGGCAGTAGCGGTTCAGCCCCTCGACCAGATCGGGTTCGAGGTGAAACCCCGCCATCCCACCCACGAACCGTTCGAACTCCGGGCGCCGATGATCCATCGGCAGAGTCAGAGTCGCTGGGGCGTCGGCCAACTGTTCGGCCCAGTAGGCGACCTGCCGATCGAGGGCTTCCGCGCTGAGCCAACCGCGCTGCCAAGCCGCGAAGTCGGCGTACTGAATCTTCAGCGGCTCAAACGGCGAGGGCGCCCCCGCGGCATAGGCGCGGTAAAGGCCGATCAGCTCGCGGTAGAAGACGCCGGTCGACCAGCCGTCCGAGTTGATGTGGTGGATGTTGATCAGCAGGGCCCAGGACCTGGCGCCGAGACGCACCACATGGACTCGCAACAGCGGCCCCCTCGACAAATCGAAGGTCCGTTGCGACTCGCGGGCGGCCAGCCGCCCGAGTTGACCGTCTTGGACGATGCGCGGTAGAGCCGAGAGGTCGATCAAGGGCAGGGGCAACCTAAAGGGCTCGGGCAGGAGCACTTGCAGCGGCTCATCCCCCTCCTCGACGAAAACGGTGCGCAGAATCTCGTGGCGACGAACGATCTCTTGGAAG
>QIHU01000435.1 GCA_003231035.1 Acidobacteriota bacterium | reverse complement strand
ACCTGGCCGCTCGACATCTGGCTGTACCACAGGCGTGATCGGTTGCCCGACAATTTTCACATCATCTTCTATCAACCGTTTGGAGGTGGCCCGTTCAGGAGGTGGACGCCCGCGGACAGCTACACGGTCTTGCAGTCGAGGGGACGCAGCACCGCGGATGTGGTTACCGATAGTCGCGAAGCGTTCGTCCGAGCGGTGAAGGCCAAGTGCACCGCGGATTGGAACCTGGTTCTGGGAGCGGTGGTCATGACCGAGGCGCAAGAGGCGACGGGAGGCAACATCGTGGTCGAGTACGCGCCAGCGGTTCGCGACACGGAGTGGCTCGACAGCTTTCTCTCGTTCTCGACCGATCTCGATGCAGTCGACCAAGACGGTGAACCGGTGGAGGCTCTCGCCGCGAAGATCGATTTTGGCTTCCCGGCGGCGCATGGGCAGCGCACTTTAGTGCAAGGCGTGGTGAGCGTGGGGGCCGATTCCGCCACCTCCGCCGAACTGCTCGAGGGCAAGCCGCTCTACAGTTTCTTGCTCACCGGGGAGATCTTGCGTGGCAGTGAGCTCTTCGACACCTTCCGCTACCAGTTTGATCTTCCGGTGGACGAGATCGCCGGAGCGACGGTGCCCCTGGTGTTCGAACGGCTGTTGCGCCCCGGCGACTACCGGCTGATCCTCAAGCTTGAAGATCAGAACAGTCATGCACAGATGCGCCACGAGGTGGAGCTGACGGTGCCCAAGGTGGAGCGTCGAGCGCAGAGCGATCCCGCCGTGGATGAGGCGTTGGAGGCGGCCCGCGAAGAGTTGGCCTCGACCCAGCCACGTATCGAGATCGTGCCGCCTCAAGGGGATGGCCTCACCGGCGGCCTACGGCTAGAAGCACAGACGAGTGGCGAGGGGATTCGCAAAGTTCGCTTTTCGATGGATGGGAAGGTGCTGCTGACCAAGACCCGGGCCCCGTTTAGCGTCGATCTACCGCTCGGCGACTTGCCGCGAACCCATGAAGTTACCGTGGTGGCATTGAACGCGAAGGGCCACGAGATCGCCCGCGATCAGCTCACCCTCAACGCCGGCACGCAGCGCTTCTCGGTGCGCCTAGTGGAACCGAAGCCCGGCAGCCAACACGCTGGCTCGCTCACCGCCATTGCCGAAGTCCAAGTACCCGACGGGCGAACCCTGGAGAAAGTCGAGCTGTTTCTAGATGATCAACGGCTTGCCACCCTCTTCCAGCCGCCTTTCCGCCAGCCGATGCGCCTGGCGAGCGGCGGAGGGATTCAGGTGGTACGGGCGGTGGCTCATCTCACCGATGCGACCTCCACCGAGACCACCGCCTTGATCAACGCACCCGGCTACACCGAGGGTGTCGAGGTGCGGATGGTCGAACTCTACGCCGCGGTACTCGACCGCTCTGGCCGTCCCGTGCTCGATTTGAATCGCGAGGAGTTCTCCGTGCGAGATGGCGGGGCCGAACAGAGCTTGCTGCGTTTCGACCGTGTCGCCAACCTACCGATCCATGCCGTCTTACTCCTCGATACCTCGGCCTCCATGGCCCAGAGTCTGCAAGAGGCACAGCGAGCCGCGGTCGATTTCTTGGAGGAGACTCTGACTCCGCGCGACCGCGCGGCGGTGATCACTTTCAGCGATCGTCCACTCCTGGTTGCCAAGTTCACCAACGATCTCGAAACCCTCGCCGGAGCTCTGGCTGGACTGCGGGCCGAGCGCGGTACCGGTCTCTACGACAGCGTGGTGTACGGCCTGCAATACCTCAAAGGAATCCGCGGCCAGCGCACTCTGCTTCTCCTTACCGATGGCAGTGACCGCGCCAGTAGCTTCAGTTGGAAAGAGACGCTCGAGTTTGCCCGCCGTTCGGGAGTGACGGTGTACTCGATCGGCCTCGGAATTCGCAAGGTCAACCTAGAGGCGCGCAAACCGCTTGGCCCAGGAAACGGGTGGCCGCAGCTTCTTCATCGACGAAGCGAGCGACCTCGACGGCGTTTACGCGCGGATCCAGCAGGAACTACGCGCGCGCTACCTCCTGGTCTACCAGCCATCCGATATCGAGATCGGTGGAGAGTACCGTCCCATCGAGGTCGATGTGAAGCGGCCAGGGCTGAAGATCGAGACGATCAAGGGCTATTACCCGTAGGGGGGCCGGCGGGCCGGCCCCCCTACCACCCGCCCGCCCTTTTATTTAAGGGGACCTTTCGCGAAGGTCCCCTCA
>QIHU01000362.1 GCA_003231035.1 Acidobacteriota bacterium | reverse complement strand
CGGTTCAGCTCCATGACGTTTGCAGCTCCACCGCCTCTTGCGCTCTAGCGCCGAACCCTCCGACCTGGCTCAACGGTTAACTCTCAGCGAACCACCGCCTAGACCCACCGGTTTGAGCTTGACTGAGATGGTTTGCGTGCTGCCCGTGGTGTGGGTTCCAGAACCTCCAGCTTCCACCAACCAGAACTTGATGCCAGCACTTCCGCCCACCTCACGGGTGACCTGGACCTGCGCTTCGAGCGTCACCTCTCCAAGCTCGAAACCAATCTCCTTACCTTTCCCTGCCTGGACCGCTTGCAGCAGTTCCGACCGGAGTTCCTCGACCATCTCCGCGAGCGCGATCCTGGACATCGATCCCTCCTCAGATCCCGGTGGGCATCCACAAGCATTCATCAATAATATAGCCTCTGAGCGTATCCAATACTACCTGGATGCGGATTGCCAGGCAAGCGGCTCCGCCCGCGGAATTCTCCGGGACCACCCTGGCAAATCTCCCCGAAGGCTCGGCGATACGGAGGCTCCCCCTACCGCTTCTTGCCCAACAAATCGACCGCCTTGCGAATCCCGCCCAGGGTTAGATCTTCCATCGGGAAGATGCGCCGCACGCGCTCGAGGGTCCAGCGGCCGTAGGCTTCGCCCCAGTTTTCTTTGGGGATCGGGTTGAGCCATACGGAGTGGTCGAAGCGGGCGCGGATGCGCTCTAGCCAGGTGACGCTGGGTTCGGCGTCTTCGGCTTGCCAGTCGATCCCGCCGCGAGGCGCCATCAGTTCGTCAGGGGCCATCGAGGCGTCGCCCAGGATCAGGACGCGGGTTTCCGGCTTGCGGCGCAGCAGTTGGGCCAACGGTAGGGGGTGCATGCGGATCGCGTCTCGGTAGACCTGGCCGTAGATGGTGTTGTGGAAGAAGTAGGTATCGGCCTTCCTGAAGCGGTCCTGGATCTTGCTGAACAGCAGGCGGGTGAGCGAAACCCAGGGGAGCATGGACGCGCCGCCGTTGTCGATCAGCAGCACCACCTCGATGCGGTCGAGCAGATCGCGTTTGAACACCAGGTCGATCTCGCCGCCGTTTCTGGCGCATTGGTCGATGGTGGCGTCGAGGTCGAGTTGATCGCGCGGGCCGGCCGGCACCAGGTTCTTGAGCGAGGCCAGCGCTTGGCGCAAGTTTTCGCCCCGCAGGCTGGTCTGCGCCGAGTAGTTCACGTAGCGCCGTTCGCCGATCACCTTGAGCGCCGAACGGTTGCCGCCCGGGCCGCCGAAGCGGACCCCGCCGGTGGCGTTGCCCGAGTGGCCGAAGGGCGAGTTGCCGCCCTTCCCAATCCACTTGCTGCCCCCCTGGTGGGCCTCCATCTGTTCGCGCACCCGCTCCCAGAACTTCTTCATCAGCTCTTCGGGCGACAGTGTCCAGGTGGCGTTGGCCGGCAGTTCGCCGCGCTGCATCGCCTGGCGCAGCCACTGGCGGAACTGCTTGGTGTTGAGGAGTTCCCAGTCTCCTTCGGCGACCCGCGGGAGGTCGATGCCATGGAAGTGGAAGGCGAAGGCGCGCTCGAAGGCGTCCATCTCATCCACCCGCCGCACGAAGGAGAGGCGGGCGAAAACGAAGAGCGATTCGAGGTCGGCGGCCAGCCCTTTTTCAAGCCCACGGTAGAAGTCCAATGTGTCGGTCATGCTGACCGGCAGACCGTAGTCGCGCAGGCGGTAGACGAACTGGGTGAAGGGCATGGCGCTGGGGCGACCCCCTAGTTGACCTTGGCGCGCTTGCCGCCCGCGCGGTGGGCGAGCAGATCCTCGGTGCGCTTGAGCAGAGTGCCGACGAAGGGGATGTTCAAACGATCGGGGGTCACCCGCTCGTGCTGCAAGGCGCCTAGCCAATTGAGCAGCTCGCTGGTGGCCGGGGGCTTCTCGTAGCCGCGCTGGCGCAGGTCATAGAAGATGGCCAGCGCCGCGTCGAGCAACCCCTTGTCGACGTCCGCGTAGTGCAGCTGGACGATCTTGCGCATCTCGTCCGGCGCCGGGAAGGCGA
>QIHU01000262.1 GCA_003231035.1 Acidobacteriota bacterium | reverse complement strand
CTGCGCAAGCGCAACCTTCCACTGCCCATCCATACGAACCGCGGACCGATTTGGTTGAGGCTCAACCAGGTGGGATCGTGATCCTCTTGGCCGCTCGTGGGGAGGCCCACGAATGGCAAGAGGACCCAGCTCAGAAGGGCGACTGCCACACCGCAGCACCTCTTCCCGCATACCGCGCTATCCAAAGAGCAAACTCACTACGGCACTACACCGGACCAAGCCGACGCATCACCCGACTCGAAGCCATCCAAGAAAAGGGGCACCGAGAAGTCCCAGTTGAAGTTGGGATTGAGCTGGATGGCCAAGGAGGTGAATCCCGGCACCTTGGCGACAGACCAATGGAACCGATTGACCAGAGTCTGCGGGAACGATTCAACACGACTAGATCTACAGATCCCAGGGGTTCGAGGTGCCGCTGGTGTCCCGGGGTTCTGAATGAGGTCATTGGCCAATTCCAGCTTGATATCGGCTCCGATGCAACTAGGCACCATGGTGAGAACAATGGTGTAATTATCGTCTGGCAAGGCCGTCGCGTCACGGTCAGCACCGGTCATTCCCATCTTCACCATGTTCACGTCATCGGCACTCAGTCCGAGATACCGTTGATCCCGAGCGATCGCCGTGTACATGACGGATTGGGTATTGGGAAAGCCTAGTGCCTCAGCAACGGCCCGGTTGGCGTTGGTGGCGTAGGTACTGCCGGAGACGTCGAGCGGGAGTAGGTGTCCTTGTCGATCTCCGTGCCGTCTACGACCACCGGATTGTTGTCGGAGATCCGGTACCATGCGATGTCCTGTACCTGAATCGGAACCGAGCAGTCGGCCGGGCTGGGGCAGGAGGTTCCCAGCTCGTGGGCGAACTCCTCCTGGTCGAGCTGGTCACCGCTGACCGAGGATCTGTTTTCGTCAGATCTACTTGCCTCTTTGCCGTCAGTGGGGAAACCCGAGGGACATTGGTTGAGGTGATCATCCCCTTTGACCCCTCGGGGCAGTTGTGGAGCGTGGATCACTTCGGTCGCGTTCACCGAGTTAGTGAAACTCGTGAACTCTCTGCAGAGACCATTGGAGTCGACGTCACAGGTGCCTGTGCTGGTGCTCGATGGAGATCGGTCCGTTTCCAAAAGGTTGATGTGGCCGAGGCCCATGGCGCAGTGGCCCAACTCGTGGATGATAGCGGCAAGGCCTTGAACCCTTCCCGTCATCAGTGGGGGTTCTTCGTGAAGAACGCACCCCAAGCAATTGCCAGTGCGCGGTGTGAGGTTGTTCCATATCTCCAGGGCAGCCTGCGTGGCATCAATCATCACTTCGCTGCCCGGAGGAATGCAAACAGTAAGGTCAATAATACCTCCCGATCCGTCGTAGCCGAGGGGGTGCATGATTGCGAACGGAGGAACGTAATTGGGATCGGTCGGCGGCAGGAAGGAGAAGTTTGCTGTGTCCTTATACGTGCCAGCATAGGCCGGGCGGAAGGCAACAAGAAGAAATATCGCGAGGAAGAAGCTGACTCGCCATCTCATGAGTTGCCCGCCGCACCCTGCGTCTCGGCCTGTAGGGCGATTGAGTTCAATCTTCTGAGGAACTCGGCTAGTCCGGCATACTCAGGGATCTCAGGGAACACTGTTTCGAAGACCATTACGTATTTGGGCTTGAACGTCTTGATGACCTGCTTGGTGGTCTGATCATCCCGAGTGTAGGTCGCAAGGTAGATGGTCAGTGCAAGCCAGCCCTCGTCGGACACCGTCACGCCGCCACGACGAGGATCAAGATCTTGTCGGACGAGAGCCTTCCTCCGTGTTTCGATCTGGCCATCGTCGGTTTCCATCAGGCCATGATCGACGGCGATGGCGACCAGTTCCCGAAGCTCGTCAAATGGCAGGGTTAGTTCCCAGGAACCGAAGAGATCACCGGACCCAGTAAAGGCCTCATGCACGAATCGCCCGTCGCCGTACAGGGTGTAGTTGCTTCGGTTGTTGGAAGAACCAGACCTGCTCTTCATCGAGACTACCGGCTCCGTGGGGTCGCTGGTGATCGTGAAACTGCGCTCCGGCAGCGTCGCGCTTTCCGGTTCTTGGTCGGTCGCCGAAAAGGCGCTACCGAGAATCACCAGCCCAGCCAGAAGCGTGAGGCCGAGGGAAGCTGTGCGCATGGTTGTCTCCTTCCAATCTGGAAAATTCCGCGCTTTCGAGTATACAGCCAAACCACCTCGACGATCACAGGCGGCAGTGGTGTGGTTCAGGTCAAGCGCTCCTTGTTCGTTCGGCCAGGCGCAGACAAGGGACCATTCGCCGAACCTGCCAAGGGTCGCTTGTGGCCGGCCAACGAAGTGACCGACACCCCGCAGCGGACTAGTTCCCTTCGGCCACCGCTTCATGACCACCTCCCTGTGCTTCGGCCAGAATCTCCACCTCCGGCAGCGTAAGACGCTGGCCTTCTTGTAGCGCGGAGCGCTCGATGCGCCAGGTTGGCTGGCCCCCCGGATGGGCGCGCAACCAAAGATAGTGCTTGCCGACGGCGATCTGAGTGAGTGGCTGTTTGCCGGCTTTACCAGAGGGGAAAGAGAGGATGAAGCGTTCGATCTGGCCCGTGGCGGGGTCGAGGAGATCCAGCACCGGTAGGCTGGCCACCAAACCACGCTGCAAGAGGATGACCAGCTTGCCTAAACTCGGTATCCAGGCGATGTCTCGGATGACCGGCTTGTAGCTAAAAGCGACAGCCTTCGGCGTTGCCGCGGGCCTGTCTCCACGGGTCGCGTCATAAGACTGGCGGTCCATGACTTCGCGTCCTCTGCTTTCCAAGCTCGCCAGGGCGCCCTCCTGCTCCGCCTCGCTCTCCTCTCGCTCCAGCTCCGGGTCGCGGTAGGTCGCTCGGAGTTCTAGGTCGGCCCCCAACTCATAGACTCGGTATCTCGCAAGCTCGGCGGCGTAGAGTCGATCTTTCGCCCATGCCAGATGAAGACTGCGACCAACAGCCTGGCTCTTGGTGATCGTTTCGCTTTCGTCTACCGGCAAACCGATGCGCCCGGTCTTGAGCTTGCCGTGGAACTCGACCAGTCGCGGGGTGGGGCGACCGAAGTGGTCGAGACTGGCGAAGAGGCCACCCCGTGGGCCGCTAGCCAAAGAGACGAGCCAAGAACTGCCCTTCTTCGCCACCACGTCGCCTGCGAAGAAGAGGAGTTCTTGAGCAAGAAACCCTCCGTCGTCGTCGGTGAGCGTCAACTGAGTCGGCGATCTAAGGAGGATTCTGTCGCCGGAGGTGGCGAAGCTCAAGCTGCCAGTTGGTCGATTTCCGCCTTCGCCGCGCAGAGAAATCGCGGTGCCTCGCTCCTTGCCATTCTCGGCATACCTGCGCAAGGTTGCGGTCTGCGCATCGAGAAGCTTGACTTCGGAGCCGGAGGTTTGGAGCAGCAGCATACCGGCTGCCCGCGCTTGACCAACTTCACCCGGCGCGGCTTCGAGTTCGAGGGTAACTTCTTGACCACCCAGGCTCGAAGCTAAGCCGAGAACAACGGCACACGCAAGCAGTGCCTCTCTCAAACCGGCGCACATTTGGGACTATCGCGCATGATCCAGTAGCCGCCGATCGAACCATCCGGGTTCACGATGATGCAGTAGTAGGAGGTGCCGAGGCAGCCACAGTCGTTGGCGGAAAGTGTGGGTGCCACGGCAACCAAGAGGAGGGCAGCCAAGGCAACAGCACCGAGAATTTTCTTCATGATCTATCTCCTTTAAAATTGTCCCTCAGACGGTTTCCCGACCTGTCCAGAAGCACGACATTTCCCACTGCAACTAACACTCCCTTGGTGGGACCACCTCGCGCGGGTCGACCCACAGGGTTTTTCCCCGGCCAACGAAGAGAACCACACCCCACAGCGGAATTTTCCATGCATGCTTCTTCATCGGTCTGCTCCTCTGGAGGGCTTGTGACTAAAGGTCACCGCCATTTGCTTGACCGTAGCGGATTACAGTTGGCTCTGCAATAAGGCTGTACACGTACCCGCCTTTCTCCTTGCTGGCTAGATCGACCGGACGCAAACAGAGAGACGTTCGCCGCGCCTTCCAAGGGCCGTTCGTGGCAGCTCCTCGTAATCGGTGAGAACAGCCCGAGTCGTGGCTGATTACACTGCAAAAACAGGGTAGTAGAGTCCCTGAGCGCCTCGGTCGTGGGCTGGGTTTTCCGTGTTGGGTGCACTTCCTTTCTACCGCCATGTCGTATATCTAGGGTTATACGACACTTTTTCTCACTAGACGCGACCTGGCCGCGCTGGCGCGGTGTCGG
>QIHU01000348.1 GCA_003231035.1 Acidobacteriota bacterium | reverse complement strand
GTGGCGAGCGACCGAGCCGCTTTGGCCGACCCCAACCTGTTGATCGACCATTTTCAGCGCGAACTCACCGAGCTGGAGGCGGAGTTCCTAGCGCAATCCTGAGAGACGGCCACGTCGATATCCTACGGCTGTAGGAGCTGATAGGGTACGAGTCGTCGACCGTTCTCGTCAACACTTCTATCCGACACATTTCTGCTTCAAAACCCTGTGGAGAGACCATAATGACTCGATTTTCACTCCGTGCCTTGCTCTGTCGTACCCTTACTCTCGCCCTTCTGCTCACCCTGCTCCCCGTCGCGGCGGCTACCGCCGAGGGGCCACCGCGAGTCAGCCAGATGGCCACGGTGACGCAGACGGTTGGCCTGGCTCAGGTCGCGGTGACCTACAGCCGTCCTTCAGTGCGCGAGCGCAAGATCTTTGGGGAACTGGTGCCGCTCGACGAGGTCTGGCGTACCGGGGCCAACGAAGCCACGACCCTCATGGTGAGCCACGAGTGCGAGATTGGCGGCCAAGCGCTTGCCGCTGGCACGACAGCTGGACGGTGATTGTCAACAAGAAGGCCGAGCAATGGGGTGCCTCTCGCTATAGCGAGGAGTTGGATGCTCTGCGCATCAGCGTGAAACCTCACCAGGTCGCCCACACCGAGCAGATGCGTTTCGACTTCTCGGCCGTGACCGCCGACTCGGCGAGCATCGATTTCTCTTGGGCCGAGACCGGTCTCTCCTTCGAGATTAGGTTCGACACCCTAGCCATCGCCGGCGAGCAGGCTCGTCGCGAAGTAGGCGCGGACGGTGCTTCGGAAGCGGGAGCCTTCGGTGTTTGGGCTGACTATTTCTACAAGCAGGGCACTAACACCGCCGAAGCCTTGACCTGGGCCAACGCGGCGGTCGAAGCCAGCGAGAGCTATTGGTCGGTTGCCATGCAGGCTCGTCTTCTGGCCCGCGGTGGGAACAAGGTACAGGCCCTCGCCGCCGGCAAGAAAGCGGTGAAAATGGGCACCAAGGCTCTCGCCGAGAGTCCGAACAGGCGCATGCAAGCCAGCCTGGATGAGCTGACCAAGGAGCTGCGCGGCTGGGCCGGTATGTAGCAATGGCCAAGCGATCGTCCCAACCTGTTGAGCCCGTGCCGCTGGAGGAGTTCTCTCCTCAGCGTTATGTTGAGAAAATCAGCTTGCGCAGCGGAGAGGCGATCGACGAATCGATTCTTCCGCGCCACCTCCTGGTTGGGAGTCACCGCGACTATCACGTGGTGGATGTCCAGGCGCGCCAGTATATGAGCCGTCTCCTGCGTGAAGGAGATTCGCAAGCTCGGCCACAAGGCCTCGGCGGTGATCGCCAAGGCTTTGCGGCAAAAGGATCCCGGCAAGATCGCCAAGACTCTCTTTGGGCTCAAGGATCGCGACTACTACTTTCGCTTCAAACGCCATCCGCACTCTCAGGAAGAAATCACCGAGCGCTTGATGCAGCTGGCCAAGCAGGGTGCGGCACAGTTTGACCAGGCGCGCGACGCCGACGGCAAGTCGGCGTTGCGGATTCTTCTGACCGGTGGAACCGGCTTTGTGGGTAAGGAAGTTCTGTGGCAGGCGGCCACGGACGAAGCGATCGCCGAAATCGTGGTGGTCATTCGGCCAAAACAGATCCGCGATCGTAAGACCAAGGAGATCATCCAGACTCTCTCCCCGGTCGAACGGGGGGAGATGGTGCTCGAAGGCGCCTGAGGAGCGAGCCAAGTTCAGCTTTGTAGCGGGGGACGTCGAGCAACCTAATTTGGGAATCAGCGACGAGGACCTCGCCGCGTTACGCCAACGCATCACGCACGTGGTGCACTCGGCGGCCAGCGTCTCGTTCGACGACCCCTACGAGGCCTCGTTCCGCGCCAATGTCGTCGGTACAGTGAACGCTCTACGCTTCTCGCACGGTCTTCAAGAGGCTCCCGAGAGCCCCTTCGTCGCCCATGTGGGAATCGAGACCTCGTACATCCACGGGCGCCAAACTCGCACCCTGGCGCGCGAGGATGAGGTGGTCTTCCCGCGGAATTTCTACAACAACTACTACGAGCTGACCAAGGCGATGGCCTCGATCGAAACCGAGCGGTTCATGCTCACCAAAGGGCTGCGGGTGGTTCAGCTATGCCCCGCGATCGTCATCGGCGAGTCGCGAGCCGGGAACAACCGGGGCGACACCAAGGTGGTCAACGCACCGGTCAACGTCTTTGGCCGAGCCCACGAAGCGTTGAGCGCTCCGCGGGGTAAGTGGTTCGAACGGACCTCGGCCTCGGTGATCGCTCGCATGGCCTGTATTTTCCCTGGTGACCCGTCGGCGCAATTGAACCTCATTCCGGTCGACTGGGTGGCCCGTGGAATGTTGGCGGCGGTGCGGCGACCGGAGTCGATCGGCGAGCGGGTCCACTTGGCGACCGACAACCGCATTACCTCGCAGCAGATTACCGACACCGTGCAGGAGGAGTTGGATGTGCGCGTTCGCCTCGCCTCGCCGACTCTCCATCGCACCCTGACCCTACCGATCCTCACCAAGGTGCTCACCGGCTTCAAACAGGCTCGGCTCGCCAACGCTCTGGAGAAGCTGGGCACCATCTTTGGCGGCTACTCGGAATGGGGGCAGCCGGTCCATCAGGTGGGCAATGACGTCACCGTCTTAGGACTGCCCGAGCAGCGGCCCAACACTCTCCACGCCTTTCGTATGCTCTGCCGCCACAATCGTTACGTTCAGAACTTTGGCCAGGTGCGAGACCTCGACGAAATTTCCCGCCGCGAGCGCGTCTGGTGGAACTTCGTGGTCGACCTAGAAAACGAAGCCGGCGAACCGGTAGGCGCCATGCCAGCGCCCGACTTCCGCGCCGCGCTCGCCAACCGCCTCAACCCCGCCACCTTCGAACCGTTGGAGCGATAGGCGGGTTCGGTTGCCCGGGCGGTGATTCGAGTGCTGGGGAGGAGTTGAACCATGGTCGCTGCCCGCTGGGGGTCGAGTCCGTGTCTCCCGCGCAGTGGCCGGGCGGCTGCGGAGCAGGATGTTTGGACTACGAGTTGGCCCATTCCGGGCGGTCGCGCAACTCGGGCCTTCGGCCCTCAGACAATCACGCCCGCTTTCCTCCATGGGCCGATTCGTGCCCTCCCACGGTCCGTGCCCGCAGCCTTAGGCCACTGCGCGGGAGACACGGACTCTTTGGTGAAGTGTATTGTTCGTCCTCGCGCCTCGCTGCGCTCGGCTCTCGGTACCTTGTCCGGCCGCGACCATCGAGACCTCGCCGCTTCGCGTCTCGGGGCAGTACAAGGGTGCTGAGCGGAGGGCGCGAGCCGCGAGGCGACCCGGCCGCTTAGGCCGGACGCCTTAGGGGTGAAAACCGAAAAACGACGTTTTTTCGGTTGAGGGGACCTCGGCGAGAGGTCCCCAAAAAAAGGAAGGGTGGGGGAGCCGTGGCCTATGGTCCGACATAGGCCACGGCGTCGGTGGTGAACTCAAAGTAGAACCACCAGCCGGACTCCCCGTTGACGGTGTCGCGGTCGTCCCCGGCGGCGCAATTGCCGGTGCCGCCCGGGAAGAGGATCGAGATCGGCTGTCCGCCGACGATGGGTACCGTGGCCGGCAAAAGAATCAGGTCGGCGTCCGCTTCGCTTAAGAAACCGCGCTGGAGGCCACCGAGGAAGCCGGTGGGGGCGGGGCTGCCGACTTGAGAGGCGGCCAGTTGTAGATTTCGCAACAGAACCGGGACGCCCGCGAAATCGACCAAAGCGTCGCGGCTGGCGGTGACGAAGCAGGGGCCGGTCGGTTCTGGCACGGCCGGGGTGTAGCCCGAGGTGGTGCCGGCGTCGGGTGCGAGGCAGCTGCCGGCGGCCAAGGCGTCGTAGGGGACGGTTTGGGGGACGTTGACGCCGTCCAAGTCGCAGCTCAACGGCGCCGGAGGAGCGCTGCACGCTCCGGGGCCGGTGTCGACGCGAAATGCCGCCGCGGCGCCGTCGTAGGGGCGAAAGAGGAGCAGCGTGCTCAAGTCGAGAAAGCCGTCGCCATCGCCATCGGTGGCGATCGCGGTGGCGATCTGGTTGTTGAGCGAAGGGCCGGCACCGAGCGGTAGGTCGGTGTCGGTGAAATCAAAGCAGCCGAAGATGGGCAGGTCGACGAAGACGTGCGGATCGCGCAGCGCCAGCAGGCTGTGGCGGAAAGGTTCGGCAGGTAGCAAGGCGATACCCACTCGGACGTCCCAGGCGAGGGCGTTGGCGCTTTCGAAATCGTCGGAGCTGATCGGAAGCTGAGCCCGCATGGGTAGAGCCGCAACGAAAAGAAGAGCGAGATACAAGAGACGAGCACATACGTGGGGGCGCGGCATGGAATGGCTCCTAGGGAAGGGGGGGGGAGTCGCATTGGACGTTAGGAAACCGAGGATAGCAAGCACGGAGTGCCTTCGTCTTGCCTGACCTTTCGCGCGGCGGGGGTTGGGGCGAGATAGGATCGCCCAACCTCTGAGCAGCCGGGAGCCACACTGTGTTCGAGCAATATCGAGTCATCCAACCGATCTCCGTTCGCTGGGCCGACATGGACCGCATGGGGCATGTCAACAACGCCAAATATTTCACCTATTGCGAGTCGGCCCGGATGGCCTATTTCGCCGCCATTCGGCTCGACGAGCACGGCGAAGAGGAGTCGCACGGCCCCGCGCTGGTGACCGCTACCTGTAACTTCTTGCGCCAGGTGAAGCATCCTGATGAGTTGAATGTCGGGGTGCGAGTGGTCAAGATCGGGCGCCGCACCTTTACCCACGACTACCTGATCTGGCAGCGCGAGGGCGGCGAAGCGGTGGCGGATGGCTCGGCGGTAATCGTTTGGGTTGACTACGCGATAGGCAAGTCCGTGCCCCTTCCCGAGGCGGCGAAGGAGGCCATCGCGGCACTCGAAGAGAGGCGGTTCGACTAGGGTTGAGTTCCGCCGTGGCCCCGAGGAAGGCTGGGTTGGCCCGAATTCTCCTTGGATCGTCAGCGGGGATAGCCAGTTGCCGGTCGATCTCGAAATCTCCTTGGCGGAGCCGTAGACCGACTTCACCGAAATCAACGGCCAGGGGTCAGCGGGCTAGCAGAGCGGCCAGCTCCTTCGGGGTGTTGAAATCCGCCAGGATACGGCGCTCGGCGACCTCGAGGAGGTGTATCTTCTCGCGGTGGCGCGCGAAGAGCTGCCGGGCACCTTGGTCGCCGTCGATAGCCATCAGCTCGGCGAATAGGGAACGATCCCACAGCATGGCCGCGATGGCTGGCGGCGACGATCCGGTGACCGCCTCGGCGGTAGGTCGCGACGAGATCGCGCAGCGTCCGGCAGTCGAGAAAGGGCATGTCGCACGGGATGAAGAGGACCGCCACGGCATGGGCCGCTTCGGCGACCTCTAGGCCGACCTTGACGTTGGCGCTCTGGCCGAGACGATATCTGGGGTTGTCCACCCATTGGAACTCTAGCGGTTTCAGGGCGGAGATGACCCCCTTGTAGCGATGACCGGTGACGACGACCACCGGTCCAATCTCCGCCGCGATGGTTCGCCCAACGATCCGTCGGATCTGCGGCACGCCGCCGATCTTCACCAGCTGCTTGGGTGGGTCGTCGCCGAATCGGGTGGACATTCCTCCCGCGAGGACGACGGAACAGATCAGGCCGCGCTTCAAGATTCCAGTCCTACGAAGCCGGGCCGCGACCGTGAGCGACGGCGACCACCTCTGCGATGATCGAGACGGCGATCTCTTCCGGCTTACGACCACCGAGGTTGAGCCCGATAGGAGCGTGTATCCGGCCGATCTGTTCGTCGGTGAACCCCTCTTCTGCCAGTGCGGCGGTCCGCTTGGCGTGAGTCTTTCTCGAACCTAGCGCGCCGATGTAGCGCGCCGGGCTGGCCAATGCCAAGCGCAAGGCCGGTAGATCGATCTTGAGATCGTGGGACAACAGGGCGAGGTAGGTGGCTTCATTGAGGTCGAGGGTCGGGAAGGCTTCGCCTGGCCACTCGATGAGGAGGCGGTCGGCGTGGCCGAATCGCTCCGTGGTGGCGAAGGCGGAACGCGGATCGACCACCACGGTGTGGAAGCCGATGGTGTTAGCGAAAGTGACCAAGGGGATCGCGGTGTGGACCGCTCCCACTACGATCAGTTTCGGCCGCGGAGGTAGGGCTTCCACGAAGAGTTCGGCTTCGCCCACGGTGAACCGTTCGGCCTTGAAACTGACCAAGAGTTCGCGCGCCTTGGCTTCGGCCGCCCGATCCAACTCGGTCTCACCCAGTCCTCCTGCCAGCTTGCCGGCTGGGGTGAGAATCAGCCGTGCGCCCGCTTCGCCATTGCCATGGGCAAGGACCGTGGCCTGGGCCACCAGCCGTTCATCGTGCAGGCAACGCGCCAAGGGCTCGAACCAGTCGCCGCCGCCTGGAGGGGCCAGCGGTTCCACGTAGATGTCGATCCGGCCCCCGCAGGAGAGGCCGACGGCCCAGGCTTCTTCGTCGCTGACCCCGTAGCTGACCAGCTTGGCGACACCCGAGGCGAGCACCTCCTGGGCCTCTTCGGCCACCGCCCCTTCGACACAACCGCCCGAGACCGAGCCGACCAGGGCGCCGTCGCCGGAGATCGCCATCTTGGCGCCCAGCGGTCGCGGAGCCGAGCCCCACACCTTGACCACCGTGGCGATCGCCACCGG
>QIHU01000730.1 GCA_003231035.1 Acidobacteriota bacterium | reverse complement strand
TGGTTGCTGTCCTCCCTGGGTAGCCTATGTCGGTTCCACCCGCGGGTTCCCGCTGGGGATTGATTTTCATTCCATTTCTTCACTGAGGGTTTGCTCGATGAGATCTCGACTCTGGAAGTCGTCCAGCTCGGCTGTGTTGTCTATTGCCTTGGTTTCGGTGGGTCTCGGTTTCTTGTCGGCTCTTCCGGCAAGAGCTGACATCACCGGTACCGTCTTCGCCGACCTTAACGCCAACGGCGTGCAGGATGGTGGGGAAGTCGGGGTTGGCGGAATTGAGGTGAGCGCCTTTGACGCCGCCAACAGCCAGCTCGGTGCCACCGCCACCACTTTGGCCTCCGGCCTCTACACGCTGACCGGCCTAGGCGGCGCACAGGTTCGGCTCGAACTGAGCATCCCGGCGGCACAGGGCTTTCTCAAGACGGGCGGCAGCTTGACGGCCGATGGCAACACCGCGGTGGTTTTCGCCACGGACCCCGCTACGGGGGTCTCTTTCGCGGTCAGTGAGCCGGGCGAGTTCTGCCAGGCGGATCCTGCGCTCGCCGCTAGCTGCTATATCGAGTTCGAACAGAGCACCAATACGGAAGACGTGGTGATCACCTTCCCGTTCAACGCCGGTTGCGACAACTTCAATGGCGACGGCGATTGCACCGACGTCGGTGAGGTGGGGGCCTTCGATACCCCGGCGCCGACCCACGTCGCCTCGGCGCAAGAGACGGGCACCACCTGGGGCTTGGCCTACCAGCCGGTCGAAGACACCCTCTACGCCGCCGCCTTCATGAAGCGCCACTCCGGTTTTCGTGCCTTCGGTGAGACCGGCGTGATCTACCAAATCGAAAACGCTTCGACGGGGGTGACGACGGTGAGCCCCTATGTCGACTTCGACGCTCTCGGCATCGACACCGGCACCGATACCCACCCGCAGACCACCGACACCTGCACCTCGGCGGCCAATGCGAACAACGACAACGACAACTGCTGGTTTCACGATGCCAGCTCTTGGGACGCGGTGGGCAAGATCGGCTTCGGCGACCTCGAGATCTCGCACGATCTGACCGCCCTGTGGACGATCAACCTCTTCGACCGCCGGCTCTATCGCGTGCCGTTGCAGGCGAATCCCCTCGTTTTGGCGGATATCACCTCCTTTGCCACGCCGGTTCCCGGTGACTGTGTCGCTGGCGACGTGCGCCCGTTCGCTCTGGGATTTCACCGTGAAGAGGTTTGGGTCGGCATGGTCTGTTCGGCGGAGTCGACCGTTCCCGGAGGTTTTACCGGTGGCGAGGTGACCGCTGGCACCGCACCCGGGACTCAGGCGAACCTGCGGGCCTATGTCTATTCCTTTGACGGCGCGACCTTCACCCAGCAGGTGAACTTTCAGCTCGATTACGCTCGTGGCTGCCTCTTCGGTACCCAGCCGGCAACGTGCGCCGGTTTCGCCCACTGGCAGCCGTGGGTTTCGGTCTTCACCTTCTTGGATTTGTCTGGCAGCGAGCGCGGTTATCCGCAGCCGATGTTGAGCGATATCGAGTTCGACAACGGCAGCATGATTCTCGGTTTTCGCGATCGCTCGGGTGACCAGTTCGGTTTTCAGCAGCTCTCGACCGACGTCACCTCGGCGACTCTCCATACCGGTGACTCCGCCGGTGAGATTATTCGCCTGTGCGCCTCGGGCGGCGGCTTCGTCCTCGAAGGCAGCCCCGGATGTGCGAGCAACGTGGTCAACGGCCAAGGGCCCGGAGGCGGCGAGTACTACGCGGAGGATGGCTGGTTCAGCCCCAACTTCTTCCACCAGGAGACCACCATGGGTGGGCTGGCGCAGGTGCCCGGGGTGGCTGAGGTGGTCACCGCTCTCTATGACCCGTACAACGCCGACGCTTCGGCCTTCTCAGGCGGCATCGGACGAGGTCTTCTCGACCGCCGACTCGACCGGCGGCTCTTTCTACGGCAAGGCCAACGGCCTGGGCGATGTCGAGGCCTTCTGCCTCGCGGCTCCACAGGAGATCGGCAACCGGTTGTGGGTCGACAGCAACAACAACGGCATTCAAGATCCAGCCGAAGTGGGGATCCCCAATATCTCGATCCAACTGTGGGCCGACGCCAACGGGAACGGCATATTCTTACAAGTCGGCGCGACGGTGACCGCCGCCGACGGCAGCTACATTTTTGGTGGGCTGACCAACGCCGGCATGCTGGGGGGCGAGGCGGTGGTGCCCAACACCTCCTACCAGGTGCGCATCGATCTGAGTGACCCTGACTTACTGGCGTCGCTAGTCCCCACCATTCAGGACTACAACGGCAACGCCGGCAACGGCGACCTCCACGACAGCGATGGCGACACCGGCGCCCTCAATCCAGGTTTCTCGACCATCGTTTTGACCACCGCCGGACCGGGGCAGAGCGAGCACAACGCGGACGGCGGCTTTG
>QIHU01000128.1 GCA_003231035.1 Acidobacteriota bacterium | reverse complement strand
TGGGAGTGTCCACTGCGCTGGCCGCTCTCGTCCACCGGCCCCAGCTACTTTAGAGTAGGCGAGGCCGAGAACGTCACCCAGTGTCCACGCATACTGCCTTGTTCAAGCAAGAGCCGAGCCAAGGCGATCAGCCGTCACCGGCCAACTGATTGCTAATGCGATTGCGTACCCAGACCGTGTCCCACCATTCGATCGGGTTCACCGGCAAACCGTGCACCATCATCGAGAAATGAAGGTGGTCACCACCGGCCAGCCCGGTCTGCCCGGTACGCCCCAGGCTCTGCCCCGCCTCCACCGCCTGCCCCTCTTCGACTTCGATCGACGACAGGTGGGAGTACAAACTCATCAGACCGCCACCGTGGCCACGGTATTGCCATAGATCCCGAAGTAGCGCGCCAAACTCACCACGCCCCGGTTCGCCGCGTCGACCGGGGCATGGCGGTACGAGGCGAGATCAAAACCTAGGTGATCCTGCTGGTCGACCGGTTCGCCGTCGAGCATGTAGGTGCGTTGATCGGCAAAGGAGGCCATGACCTGACTGTTGCCCAACTGGCGAAAGGCTTGGTTCCACAAGAACTCCGAACGGCTCGACTGCGACAATTCGACTAACGTTTGAGCGTTGAGCTGGCGCAGCTCACCGTTGACCGTCTGGTAGCTGGCCAGCAGGCTCTCCCCTTCCTCCACTTCGGGCGAACGGGCCAAGATCTCGGGAACGACTCGCGCCATGAAGACTTCGCTGAGTTCGATCGTCGCTTGCCGTGGGGGCCTGGAGGTATAGGTCGAGAGAAAAGACAAGCGCGATTCGTTGCCCACTTCGTCGTGCGCCACCAACTGAATCCCGGAGCCATCCGCGTCGTCGTAGGGCGCCGCGAACAGGCAATAGCGCGCCCCCTCGGCGCCACCGGGCAGGGCGAAACCGGGAAACCACCAGTCGCCGGCTTGCACGCCGTCGCTCGTGCTGCTCGGCCCGACCTGGTAGACCACCAAACCGCTGCCACCTTGGGAGACGTGAACGGCCTGCGACAATAGCTGGACGGTCGGAGGGGAAAGCCTCACCGGCAGCGCGAACTCAGCCACAGCCGGGTCAGGCCGGCGCAGCCATGTACCGGCCCGCGAGGCCACGACCCGAATCGTCGCTTCGCCTTCCTGCAATTCAGGCAGCGATTCGCGGCCGACGACGAGTTGCGACTGCGACGACAACTCTCGCGGCCCCCAGAATGCCCAGAAGGGGCGCGGCTCGAATCGTTCCTCGGCCAACTCGAAGCGCTGCTCCCCTTGCACAAGTTCAACCCGGTAGCCACTCAGACCACGGTTGGGTTCACTCACTCGAATGGTCAGCGGCGTGCGTGGGCCAATTCCGGGGAGGCCAGGCTCAATCTCAATCCGAGGAGCTGGGCCGACCCGCCACAGGGCCAAGGCCAGCAGGACCAAGACGACCACCACCAACGCTCCCACCAGGCGCGACCGCATGCGGCCCCCTCTTCTTCTTTCGCCGCGCTCAATCCGCATACCGCACCTCTTCGTCCTTCTCAGTTGAATTGCTCATCATCCCGCCCATCGGCGCCGAACAACGGCGCCGCGCTCCAGCCCGTGGTGCTCGGCTCTTGCGCCGCCACACCCAATGCACCCGCCAGCATAATCGCCACCAGCAAGACTGGCAGCCACTTCTTACGCCGCAAGGTCATTCGGTTGAACTCTCCTGATACCGATTCTGAATGATCTGCGAGAGGATCGAAACCGCGATCTCGCCAGGGCTGTCGCCACCCAGTGGCAGCCCGATGGGAGCCTGCAACGGCACCGCCGTCAGGTCCACCTCCCGTTGGGCCAATTCCTCGCGCACATGTGCCACCTTACGCTGGCTGCCCATCAAACCGAGATAGGCGAGGCGAGGCGGTTCCTGCCGCAGAATCGAGGCCAGCGCCGCCGTGTCGGTCTCCCAACAGCGGCTGACCACGGCGATGTGGAGTTCGCGCTGTGCCACCGCGGCAAGAAAGGGCTGTGTGTAGTTGCGATCGACCTCGGCAAACCCGATGGTTGCCGGGAATAACTCTGGCCGACGAAACTCCGCCCGATCGTCGGCCAGCCAAAGATCGAAGCCAGCCAGATCACCCCCACGAGCCAGCGCTTGACCCACCGGCCCGCCGCCACAGATCACCAGCATCGGCCGTTCGGCCAAGACCTCAACAAAGACATCGGCAAAGCCGCCGCAGACCATCCCGGTCGCCTCAGCCCGCACCGCCTCCTCGGTCAAGTAGTAGCGCTTGACCTGGGAGCGCGGTCGCGATTCGCCCAGCTTGACCACCGCATCCCGCTGGATCAGCGCTTCAAACGCCCCTCCACCCAGGTTGCCCACCGAGCGACCGTCGGCGCGCACCAACATCTTCCAACC
>QIHU01000449.1 GCA_003231035.1 Acidobacteriota bacterium | reverse complement strand
CTCCCCGGTCGACTCATCGATCGCCAGCAGCGCAACCAGATTCGATTCCAACTCGGCCATACTGGCGAAGCGCCGCCGTGGCTTGCGCGCCAAGCAGCGCTCGACCAGGCGCAAGAAGGGTTCGGGTAGGCCGGGGCGTAGTTCACGTAGGGAGGTGTGCTGGTCTTTGTGGTGCGCTTCTCGCAAGTTGTCGAGGGATCCGGCACGGGTGGGGAAGTGGCCGCTGACCAGGAAGAAAAGTAGGACGCCCAGGCTGTAGATGTCGGAGCGCTTGCTGGCCGGCTCGCCGTCGAGCAGTTCGGGAGCCAGGTAGAGCGGGGTACCGGAGATGACCTCCTCACGGTGCGCCTCCTTCAGGTCGTGGCCGATGCCGAAGTCCATCAAGACCACGCGGCCACCCGCCTCACGCATGACGTTCTGCGCCTTGACGTCGCGATGCAGAATGCCGAGGTGGTGTACGGCGCCGAGTGCCCTGGCCAGGTCCAAGGCGACTAGCGTGGCCTCCCGGCATCCGAGCGAGCCGTTGCTTTCGACGATCTCTTTGAGCGTCTGCCCTTCAATCAGTTCCATCCATAGGCCCACCCTGCCCTGGTGGATGGCGGCGCCGTAGATGGTAGCCACGTGCGGGTGTTTGATGCGGGCCAGTAGACGGCCTTCGAGCAGCACCGCGCCCTCGTCGCTCGGACCGTCAGTGCGCAAACCGGAGGCATTGTCGATACCTTGGCGCATGGGCCGCAACAGCTTGAGCGCCACCACTCGGTCAAGGTTCACATCGCGGGCGCGGTAGACCTCGGCGAAGGAGCCTTCACCGAGCTTGGCTGAGATTGCAAGCGGTCCCCACCGGTGCCCCTCGGGTAGTTCGCTGGTCTCCGTCGCGAGCCCGCTGTGAGCATCGGAAATCTCCGAGATGACGCGCAGGGCCTCCACCAGCTCCTCTTCCTCGCTGGATGCCGTCTCCTGGAGCGACTCCCGCCAGTCGATCGGCTCGCGATTGGCCATGCGCTCGGCGAGTTCTAGGAGGTGATCGTCAGTGTCCGCCACTTTCCATCTCCTTGGCCAGGCGCACGAGCGCGCGTTTGATCGCCATGCGGGCGGCGTCGGGGGAGTTCTTGCCCAGCATGGCGGCGATCTCGCGGTGGCTTAGCCCGAGCTCGACGTGGGCGAAGACCGCCTCCCGGTCGCTGGCATGCAGGCGGGAAAGTGCCGCTTCGTACTGGGCTATCCGCTCACGGCCCACCACTTCCTCGACGGGAGTCGGCCGTGGGTCGGGCACCCGGCCGGCGGTCCCCTCTTTCAGGTTGCGCGCGCGGGCGCGCCGCAGCGCGTCGCGGATCTTGTTGAGTGCGCCCTGCCGCAAGTAACCGAGCAGCGCGCCGGAGTGCGCGGGATCGAAGCTCGGAACGTGATTGAGCGACGCCATCATTGTCTCTTGCACCAGATCGTCGGTATCCAGGAGGCTTCGGGCCGGCAGTGGAACTCGACCGCGCGCCCACCGTTGGAAGGGTGGCAGCAGGCGTGCGAACAGCGCTTCCCGCGCGTTCGTGTCGCCACCGCGGGCGCGGTCGAGCAGATGGCGGGTGGATTCCAGACTGGACGTTCCTGAGTTCACGGGAGTTGCGATCGAATCGATCTTGGCGTCTCGGCTGCCCTTGCCGGTGGGGCCACCGAGGGGTTTTCAGCGTTGGGGATGACGCGAAGAAGTCTACCTCTCTTTCCTTGTGCTGGAGGGCTGATAGATCCGTGGGGGAACGAATTTCATATAGCAATGGCCAACATATTTGTTTTTTTGGCAGGTGCCTGTTCGGTTTCCTGTGCCCTTTCGTTGTCCCAAGTGAAGGCGGCAGTGAGCCAGCCTGAGGGATTCAGATCCGGTTTCTTGAAAGGAGAAGGGATGCAAAATGATGCCAACGCTAAGGCGCGAGGTCTGTTCGAATCGAATCTGGCGGTGATCTTCGGGGCGATCCGTTTGGTGGTGGCGCGGCGGCGAGTTCGGCTGGATGACGGCGAAGAGTTTCACTCGTACACGATGCTGC
>QIHU01000188.1 GCA_003231035.1 Acidobacteriota bacterium | reverse complement strand
TCGACCACCGCTGAGGACTACATGGTCAGCCTCGGCGTCTCCAAGATGTCGATGAAAACCATTACCTACGGCGAGGAACGGCCGGTCTGCAGCATGAGCGACGAAAGTTGCTGGTGGCGCAACCGTCGGGCACACATGGTTATCACCGGGCGCAACTGAGCTGCAAGGTATATCACCACTAGTGAAAACCACGGTTGCAGGTTTAGCCGTCGTCAGGAGAAGTGCGGCTGTCCTCGTCGCACTTCTCGGTTTGTTGTCCGTCGGCTGCGTATCTAGCCAAGACATCGAGGCTATTCAAGGTCAACTTTCCGAGATTCAACGCCAGATGCTGCAAGCGCAAATGCAGGCACCGAGCAAGAGCGAGGTCGAGAACCTAGGAAGCAAGATCACCCAGCAACGTGATTCTTTGATCAAGTCGGAAGCGGACAAGGCCCTTTCCGGCCAGATTGAGCAGCTGGAGTCCAAACTGGAAGACACCAACTTCCGCTTGGCCAACCTGTCTCAACAGATCGCCGCGACCAATCAGGAACTCAAGGCTTTCCGCAACCTCCCGCGCTTTACTCAGCCTTTGATGCCGGTTGCACCCTCGGGCCTGCCGGCGGGTAGCGGCGCCACGCCCACCGATCCGCAGGCGCTCTATAACAACGCCTACGATGACTACGTGCGGGGTAGCTATAACCTGGCGACACAGCAGTTCCGAGCCTACCTCAAGAGCTTCCCAGACACGGAATTCTCGGACAACGCGGCCTACTGGATCGGTGAGAGTTACTACCGCCAGTCCCAATTTCGCCAAGCCATCACCGAGTTCGATCACGTGCTCGACCGCTACCCTGGAAGTGACAAGGTGCCCAGCGCCCTGCTCAAGAAAGGGTATGCCTATCTCGAGCAGGGGGATCAGTCCAAAGGGATGGCCCAATTACAGTATGTGGTGCGCGAGTATCCGTCGAGCGACGAGGCTCGGCTAGCCGCTCAGCGTTTGCGTGAACTAGGTATTGACGCCCCCTAAACGCCCATGCTAGAAATCGCCTGGGTCGCATTCGTCCGTATGCGGCCCTTCTTGATGGCGAAGGTCAACGACGCGTTGCCCCGCCATCCTCCCCTGAATCAACCTGCTGAGATCTGAATCCACATGGCTAACTCAAAGAGTGCTGAGAAGAGAATCAAACAGGCGGAAGTTCGCCACGATCGCAATCGAGCTGACCGCTCCAAGATGCGCACCGCCGTCAAGAGACTGCGCGCCGCCGTGGTCGATGGCGACCCCGCCCGCGCCAACGACTTGCTGCCCGGAACCTTGAGCCTAATCGACGTTTCAGCTCGCAAGCGCATCATCCACCGCAACGCCGCGGCGCGCTACAAGGCGCGGCTCACCTACGCCGTGCGCAAGCTAGAAGCCTCCGCCTAGCCGGAAAGGCCCCTTAGAAGCCTTCTAGCAGGTCGATGACCATCGTCTCGGCAAAGCGTTCCGCGATCTCTTCGATCGCTTGGTTTTGCTGGTCGAAGAATGCCGATTCGGAGACCTGCACAGGGTAGCTCTCCCTGAACTGGTAGCGATCATTCGACCACAGTACCGTCGCCTCTTCGTCGGTGCGCGCGAAGCGGATGTCCGCCACGATGGTGATCTCGTACTCGGTCGCCCGACCGCGATCGTCGAAGGTGACGGGAATTGTCTGAAAGCTGATCACGCTCCCCGAGAGCGTGGCCTCGGCCTCCGCCACGCCGCGCACTACCGTAAAACGCTGGCGGGTGACCATCTCGTCGGTGATCGCTCGGGTCAGGAGCTGGTCCACTTGTGCCTGCGCGGTTCGGTTCTTCAGCGGCTCAACATGGACCTTGCGCACGTCTTCTGGCAGGTTGCTGGCACGCCCAACCAGCGCGTATCCACAGCCCCAGTTCGCCAAGCAAAGCAGTATTACGGCAACCCATGGCAACCGTGTTCGCAGTGTGATCATCCCGTTATCTCCTGGCCATCAGGCACCGCGCTCTGGCCCTTCTCAGTCGCGGCTTCGGCTTCAACCGCCCGTTCTCTGAGCAAACCGTCCAGCAATCCGTTGACGAACCGGCTCGATTGCTCCGAACCGAAGCGCTTGGCCAAATCGATCGCCTCATCGACCGCCACCAGTTGCGGGGTATCGGGATCGTAGAGCATCTCGTAGACCGCCAGCCGCAGAATATTGCGATCCACCGCCGGCATTCGCTCTAGGCGCCAGTTGTCCGCCTGAGAGCGGATCAGCTCGTCGATCTCATCACAGCGCTCGAGGGTGCCGTGCAAGAGGCTCTGAGCATGCCGAAAGGCCTCGCGGATACGGCGGCGCCTAGCATCGGGAGAGGGGGAAGCTCCGCCCGCCGTGAGGTAGGGCTCGAGATCGAATGCGGCGACGCATTCACTTTCAGTGCACTTGCCCATTTCGCGTTGATACAACATTTGTACGGCCATTTCTCGTGCCGTTCGTCTCTTGCCCACTGGCCTTTATCTCC
>QIHU01000788.1 GCA_003231035.1 Acidobacteriota bacterium | reverse complement strand
TGATCGCGACGTGGGCGTTGTCCGGCTCCAGTTGGCTGGTGCGGGCACCGAGGGTCACGCTGACGCTCAGCCGGGCGCAGATCAGGGGGAAGAGGATGGCGATCTCCTCTTCTTCGAGGGGCAGGGTCCCATGGTAGCCGGCGACGAGCTGACTGGCGGCGGCCAGAGGGTCGGCCTGACTGAGCATCGCGTAAGCGGCGGCGATCGCCGGTTCGCAAACCAGGGTGGTCTTGACTAGATCGCCGAAATCGATGAAGCCGGCGAGATCTCCTTGTGCGTCGACCAGCACGTTGTGGGTGTTGGCGTCGCAGTGGATGATGCTCTGCCTCATCGTGGCCAGCCGAGGTTCGGCGAGGGCGCGAAACTGGCTCAAGAAATACTCCGCCAGGGCGCGATCCTGGTGGGAGGTAATGGCCGCGGTGTGCTCTAAAACTTTGCCGGCGTGGCGCAAGTCCCACTCGAACTCGCGCTCGGCCAAGGGATCGGAGAAGTCGGCGAGGGCTTTGTCGAGCACCGCCAGGGCCCCTCCAAAGGCGAAGAGATAGTCTGGCCGGTACTGGCCCAGGTCGGCCATGGGGTGGCCCTCGACAAAGCTCAGCATGCGCACCACGCACCCGGTGCCGGCTTCGTCATCCACCACGGCTAGGGAGGATCCAGCGGTGGAGAGGCATACCCGTGGTAGCTGGAACTCGGTAGCCCGTGGCTCCAAATGGAGGAGTGCGGCCAGTTGTAACTCGACCGCCGAACGCTGGCTGGCGCTCGAGATCTTGAGAATCGTTCGCCGGCCGGAAGGCTCTTCGAGAAGGAAATTGCGGTCGTCGTAGGAGGGCAACTCCCGGGCGGTGACGCTTAGATCGTAGTGCTCCCTAGCGAGCTGGCGAGCACGCTCGGGGCTGACTTGCGGGCGGCGAGACGGGGTCACGATGGGTCCTCCACGGTCGCCAAGGCGGCGAGTTGGGCGTAGTCCTCGGGAGTGTCGACATCGCGAACCACTCCCGCGTCGTCGGTGGGGAGCGAAACTAACCCGTCGGCGTGCAATGTCAAGAGCTGCCGCAGCCCCACCTGAGAATCGAGATGGGCGACCTCGCCGACCCAACGGTGGGCGATGGCCAGAGGATGGCCGCGCCGGCCGCGCCAGGTCGGAAGGGCCAGCCCGACGTTGTCGCGGTGGAGGGCGGCGAGCACCATGGCGACGCTCGCCGGCTGGAGCAGCGGTAGATCGGCCGGGCTGATCAACAGGTTCGGCTGGCGAGCGAGGCGCAGCGCTTCAGCGACCCCGGCTTGGACGGTGCTCAGCATGCCCAAGTGCGGAGCTGGATTCTCGACTCGCGAGACCTCGTGCTCGCTCGCCCACCGAATCAAGGCGTCGTCGTCGCTCCGAGTCACCACGATGACGGCATCGGCACCGCCCTGGCGCAGCGCTCGAACGGTGGCGCCGATCACTGTCGTACCGCCAAAAGGCAGCAAGGTCTTGGCGCGCCCCATCCGCCGAGCTCGTCCCGCCGCCGGTACCACGGCGATGATGTTTCGCTCCCGCTCTGTGTGCTGCCGAGAAGCCATGAGGGTGGTTTTAGCACGGGCGACGGCACGCGGGGACCCCGTGCCGGTACAATTCGCCCATGCGGACCTCTGAACTGCCCTTCCATTCGCCGCTGCGTCACGGCTTCGTGCGGGCGGCGGTCTGCATCCCCGCAATGCGCGTGGCCGATCCCGCCTACAACACAGAGCAGTCCATCGCGCTAGCGAGGCAGGCGGCGGGCCGGGGTGCGGTGGTCAGCCTCTTCCCGGAACTGGGCTTGAGCGGCTATTCCTGCCAGGATCTCTTTCACCAACAGGCGCTCTTGGAAGAGGTGCTGACCGGGCTCGCGGCCTTCGTTGAGGCGACCTCCGATCTGCCGGGGCTGTTCGTCGTTGGAGCGCCGTTGCGCTGGGTTGGGAGGCTCTTCAACTGTGGGGTGGTGGTGCAAGGGGGTGCGGTGCGCGGCGTGGTGCCCAAGAGCTACCTGCCGAACTACCGCGAGTTCCACGAGAAACGCCACTTCGCTCCGGCC
>QIHU01000567.1 GCA_003231035.1 Acidobacteriota bacterium | reverse complement strand
CCCCTCTCAACTTGGATCAGATCCTGAAGCTGGTCGAGCGTTGGTTCAAGGAAGCGGGGCGTGTGGATGAGAGCGGAACCAAGCTATTCCGTGACGCAACAGCTTTGGCTAAGCACGAGGAGGAGTTGGTCGACTTTCTAGAGACTCTGCCTCAAGGCGAGCCCCTGCACCATCTGGTCGGTTCGCCGCTCCTGCTGACTCTGCTCTGCCTTTCCGTCGCTCGCGGCGGCGAGATCCCACGCCGTCGTGCCTCGTTTCTGAATGGCTGCCTGCGCTTGCTCCTTGGTGGCTGGGACCGCTCCAGCGGTACTAGAGAGCGCCCTCAGCTCGATATCGATCTGGCCTTGGCGGTGCTCCGGCGGTTGGCAGGCGAGTTGTTCCGGCAAGGCAAGACCGAGATCAAGACGGAGGCGTTGATCAAACTGGTCCGCGAGAGGCTTGCGATCCTCGGCAGCGCTGCAGAGCCTGGCAAGGTTGTCCGCTGGTTGGCGACTAACGCGATGGTTCTAGAAACGCTGCGGGCAGAATCCGTTTCCGAGAGCTACCAGTTCCGCCACCTATCCCTCCAAGACTACCTGGCCGCGTGCGACCTCGCGGCGAGCGGCGAAACCATGATTGAACGATTCGTCGCCCAAGAGGGTTCCAACTGGGAGCAGGCCAAGCGTGGCCGCAAGGAAGTCATGCTGCTGTTAGCGGGCCTCCCAGAGCACCGTGCCTTCACCCCTCTACTGCGCGGTCTCCTCAAGGCCGATCCACAGCTTGATGAGGCTGAGATCTTCACGCACTGCCAGCGCGAAGCCTTCGAGGTTGAGGCGGCGGCGTTCGAGAGTTCGCTAGACCCCGCCAAGCCTCCTTCTGGTTTGTCAGAGGAGGAGAGGCGCCGCCGCATGCTGCGGGCTTTGAATCTGCTGAACTGGCGCCTACCGCCGACCTTGGCCCCGTGGCTCCAGGCGGTCGCCGCGGAGGCGGGAAAAGAGCGAGACCGCGAGGTTGCGGAGGAGGCGACACGGTTCTTGGAGAAGTTGGGGCTGGAGGTTGAGCTGACGGTGGACGAGGGGCGTGCCGGTGGCAAAGCGCCGCCGCCGGCCTTACCCAAAGCGGGTTTCGTGCCACTGAGTGCACCGGCGGAGGGCGCGATGAATCGCGCCCCTACACGGGGGCGCTCCGGGTCACTGGGCGCGGGCCGTTCCGCAAACTCCAAGATCCTCGAGGAGCAGGCAACTGGCATCAGCTTCCTTCCCGTCCCGGCCGGCGGTTTCACCATTGGCAGCGACGAGCTATCAGGCTGCGAACGCCCGCCCCGGCCGATCCGGCTCTCTGCCTTCAGGTTGGCCGAAACCGCGACCACCAACCGCGAATACTCTCTCTTCTTGCAACAAGCGGACACGAAGAAGATCCGCGAACCCTTCCTCTGGCGCAATGAGCGTTTCTCGCACCCCGAACAGCCGGTGGTTGGGGTGAGCTGGGAGGAGGCGATGGACTACTGTCGCTGGCTGAGCCAGCAGAAGACATTGCGGTCGAAAGAGTTGAAGGCAACCCTACCGAGCGAAGCGCAGTGGGAGTACGCGGCGCGGGGAGGGGAGAGTTGGCGCTACCCATGGGGCGATAGGCTAGGGCCGGACGAGCGGCTGGCCTGCTATGACCGAGAGATGAGAGAGAGTGGCCCAGAACCGGTCGGTTCGTTCCCTGCGGGCATGGGGCCATTCGGCCATGTGGACCTGGCGGGCAATGTCTGGGAGTGGTGCCGCGATCCGGGGGAGGTAGGTTTCTACGAGAGGCTGAAAGAGGGGGAGCTCGATCCCGAAGGCCTAGGAGACGCGAATCTGCGGTTCCTCCGGGGTGGCTGCTGGGCGTATCCAGCCGTTTTCTTGCGCTCGGCCTTTCGTTTCGGGCGTCCGGCCGACAGTCGCTACTTCAACATCGGCTTTCGTGTCGCTGTCGTTCCCGCGAGCCCTTGATCCCTTGGTACTTTGGGGTGGGGTCCAGGGGCGGAGCCCCTGGCGGCTCGAATGTCTCGGTGAGTGCGAACGGTCGTGGTTCGGCAGCGGGCGCAGCACGCTGCGCCCCTACAGGGGATGGACCAGACAGTGTGCCGGTCATCTCGGAGACCTCGCACTGGTAGAGTTGGCCCATGGACTGGAACATCCTCCCCGGTGGTGATTTGATCCAGCAGGGCTTGCTGGACCTTGCGGTCTCGGCGGAGACGGTGCCCTCGTTGCTGGTCTCGATCGGTGCTCCGCGCCTGCGCAGCCTCGGTCTTGCGGTGGGCGAGGTTCCCTATTCGGATCCTGAGCATCGCCTCTACCTGCTGCTCGCCGAAGAAGACTCCAACTCGGCCCATTCCCGCTACAACGCTCTGATTCGCCGGCTGGTCAGTTTCGAGCGATGCGTCAGCTAGCCGACGGGGCGCGGGTCGAGCGCTTCCTTGAAGAGCTGGGGCGCCGGGCTTCGAGTCCGGTTCGCATCTACCTCACCGGCGGCGCCACGGCGGTTCTTCGAGGCTGGCGGGCGACGACCATCGATATCGATCTCAAGCTCGTTCCTGATTCTGACGAGTTGATGCGTGAAATTCCGCGGCTGAAAGAGAGCCTTCAAGTGAACGTGGAACTGGCTTCCCCGGATCAGTTCATTCCAGAGCTGCCCGGATGGCAGGAGCGTAGTGTGTTCGTTCGACAGATCGGCAAGCTGTCTGTCTTCCACTTCGACCTCTACTCCCAGGCACTGGCCAAGATCGAACGGGGCCATGCAAGAGATCTGGCGGACGTTGGCGCGATGTTCGACGACCAACTCATCGAGCCTGGGCGCCTGCTGGAGTTGTTTGGTGAGATCGAGCCCAGGCTCTATCGGTATCCGGCAC
>QIHU01000465.1 GCA_003231035.1 Acidobacteriota bacterium | reverse complement strand
CGCTGGCGGGAACTTGTGGTGACGCTATACGAGGATAGAGGTGCGACTGTTCTTCGGCCTGTTCGGCTCGTTGAATTTCATGGTATGCTTCCTGGGCGGGGTACGATCTATCACTAGCCAAGGAGGAACTTGCCATGTGCCCAAAATCGATCGCTAGATCTGTCTCTCTCTTTACGTTGACTCTGGTTGCAGTTGGAGCGCTGGTGAGCGCCGCGAATGCGGGCGGTGGTGATAGCGGAGCCAATCAACGGCTGTTCTTCAGGGCGGGCGAACCTGACCAGCTGGCCTGGGTTTCGGCTGAGATGGCCACGACCGAGGATGGCTTGATTGACTGGAGCTTGTTGTCTGAAGATATTCGAAGCTCATACGAGGAGTTACAGAAGTGGCAGGCCTTTGCCATCGGTAGGAATGAAGATGGTACGCCAATCTACGATTCTGGGTATTCACATGCACTGCCGGGATTTGGTTCCTACTGGGGTCCTAGCTATTACGATGGCATCAACCAGCCACCCAGCGAGACGCTTGATGACCTGGTCAGCAACGCTCGGTATATTGTGGAAGGTGTCGTGACGGACCGTGAGCAAGGTTTCTTTATCGATGAACCAATGACCTTGCTCACTCTTAGGGTCTCGCGAATCGTGGCTCCTAAGCAAGGCGACAATATTTTGCCGCGTTTCCGTACTCCGGTGACGAACGTCTTGTACGTTGCATATCCTTCAGCCCGATTCACCATCGGTGGCCATGGTTTTGCCAAGGGTGATCCGTCGTACCCGCCACTGCCTGAGATCGGAGATTCGATTTTGTTCTTCGAGTTGACGTTGGCCCTCGACGTTGATCGTCTTGTCTTTCGCCCCGACGCGGACAAGGTGCTTGTGCAGTCACCTGGTGGCACGCTAGACCCCGATGACTACCAGAAAGAATGGATTGAGACTCACAACCGCGGGGTTCCGGCAACACTCGAAGAGGTTGCGGAGAAGGTCGCCCAAGATCGAGCCTTCGAGTCTATTCGTTCCACCGGCAGTGGCTCATGAAATGCATAGTAGCTGTCGCTGGAGTTTTGGCAATGGGGATTACCATTAGCGTGCCCTCTGCGAGCTTCGGAGCTTGCGCGACGCCAAAGAACGCCCCAAGGATAACAGCGGGCACTATCACTCTCAAACCGGGGAACGGCGTCTCCGCCGGCCTCATCGATGCTGGCATAGACAAGTGGAAGGCCCATCAGGGAGGAGGGTGCATGAATATGGGGTCGGGGTTTCCGCAGCTTCAACGTGGCACCTCTGGAGGTCGCGTTCTGACTGTCCAGGAGAAGGGAGTCAATTCAGCAGGGGAGGGGCACTGTGGCGGATTTGCAGGTACAACGATCACGATCTACGGCTTTACTACTACTATCGGCGGCAGCGTAATTCCCTGCGGTGACGCGGCGACTGTCCTTGCACATGAGCTTGGACACGCGATGGGACTTGCGGACTCGAATTGCTCCGGCTACATCATGGAAACCAACTACACCAGCAGCAATCCGCGCGATGTAAAACCGGATGAGTGTAGCGAGGTTGACAAAGCCAACATCATTCCTGGCGAACCCGGCTTTCCCGGCGGCGGTGGTGGCGGTGGTGGCGGTGGTGGCGGTGGTGCTGGTTGGGATCCTTGTGGTTGGATCGTGTTTCCGGGCGCTCCGCAGCGCAGCGTGATTCGCGTCGCGGGCGAGGTTGGCGTGGAGCTTCAGTCGAAACCCTATCCATTCGATCGATGGGAAACCGCGGATGGGTTCCGGTACTTGCTGGAGAATTGGGCGATTGTCACCTACGGTGCGGATCCGTCTGGCGCAGTGACCGAACTCGCGGTACCGCGTAGCTCATCGCCGCCGTTCGGAGCCACCGCGGCCGAGCGAGTCAGCACGGCGCGCCTCGCGGAGAGAGGAGCAGCCAGTGGCGCTCTGCTGATCGTGGACGCTCCGCTCCATCCCTACAACGAACGCCACATCCCCTTGCCTGAGGTCGACTTCGTAACCGGCGCGGTGCCCTACATCGGACCCTCGATTTCGGCGGTGATTCGCATCGACATGGGAGAGGATCG
>QIHU01000226.1 GCA_003231035.1 Acidobacteriota bacterium | reverse complement strand
CAACCCAACCAGTTCACGGTGGCCACCCAGGTCATCCCAGAAAACAGCTCTGGCTCACCTGCTCTGGCCGAATCCAAACAGGTCAATCCCAAAACCAGCCCAGCCGCCAACAGTAGACCCGCCATCGTCACATGCCTTCTCATCACCATAGATCCTCCTAGCCCTAGGTCAAGGTTTCGACCCCGTTGAAGATCACTCAATATACATCAGCCCTATTCCTCTACGCCGCGATCAGGGATCGAGTAGTTGCTCTTCAAATCGCGTCGCCTCGGTACTCCTGCCTTGAACCTTGTAGAGCTCAACCAGCCGGCGAATCGCCTTTTGGGTGTACTGGTCGCGCGGGCCTCGGCGCTCCCGGATCAGCGGCAGGCTACGCAGCAACAACGACTCGGCTTCCTCAAAGCGGCCGGCAGTGGTCAGCGTCTCCCCTAAGCCGTTCTCGGCGGCAACTCCCTTCGCCAGTAGGACAACTCACCGCGCAGAACTCTCTCCGCCTCCGGGGTACGCCCCACCAAGTTGAGCAACGAGGCCAGCTCGATGCGCAGTCGAAGCTGTTGGATCTCCCCCTCCGTGAACAGGTTGATCGCTTGCCGATAGGTCGCTTCAGCCTTGGCGAAGTTGCCGGCCTTGCGCTGCAACACCGCGATGTTGTTGAGGGTCGGCGCCAGGTCAGGGTGGTCGCCGCCAAAAAATTGCCGCTGCTGCTCCAAAGCCAGCGAGTAGTAGCGCTGCGCCTGGTCGGTCTGTTGCTGACTCGCATGGGTCGCCGCCAGATTGCGCAGCGACGATGCGATCAACGGATGCGGTTCAGGCAGCGCCGAGCGTCTTATCGAGAGAGCCTCTTGGTAGAGCGCCGCGGCACCTGGGTGGTCACCGCTTCGATTGAGTACCAGGGCGCGGTTGTGCAGCGCGCTGGCGGTGGCGAGATCGTCCGCTCCCGCCAGCTGACGGGCCAGCGCCAACGCCTCGCGCGAAGCGGCATCCGCGGTCTTGAAATCGCCCTCGGCACAGAGGCTGTATACGTACGTATTGAAAGCGGTGACGCTGGCCGGATCTCGCAGCCCGGAAAGGCCACGAAAGAGTTCGAGAGCCTGCAAACTCAGCTCCGTGCCTTGGACAAAATCTCCCTGATCGACCCGTGCCGCGCCGAGATCGCTCAACGCCCGTGCCGTCTCCAGGCTCTCCACGCCGTGGACTTCGCGCCTAAGTCGTAGCGCCTCTTCAAGGTGGGGCACCCCCGACTCTGCATCGCCCAGGTTGACGAAAACACGGCCCACGGTGCCATGCAGCTGGGAGCGGATCTCAGGTTGGCCCACCAATTCTTCCTCGATCAGATCATGACTGTGACTCAGCACCTGACGAATCGTCCACTCCTCGCCCCGCGAGACGGCGGGATCGGCCAAGCCAAGAATGCGCTCGGTAAAGACGAGGACTTGCGCCGTCACATCGCGCTGCCGTTCGGCTCGCTCGCGGGCCCGTGAAGTCCGCAGATTGGCCGCCGCCAGCAGCCCCGTCAGAGTCGCCAAGGCCAGCACCGCTAGCGCACTTCCAACCACCACCTTGCGATGTCGACCCAGGAACTTACCGAGCCTATACCTGGCGGTATCCGGGCTTGCTTCGACGGGAAATCCGTCCACATGGCGGGCCAAGTCCCGCGAGAACTGCTCGACCGAGCCATAGCGGCGCTGCGCCGCCGGCTGCATCGCCTTGGCGACGATGGCGTCCAAATCTCCCACGAGCTGCTCGCGGTGATGCTCGGGGGTGGTGCGGTACAAGCGAGCCCGCGCCCGCGCCTCTCGTGTCACGGCTTGCTCCACCCTTGCACTGGGAGCGACCGGTTCCATGTCGACTAATTCCCGCGCCATCTCTTGCGGCGAACGGCCGTCGAGGCGATAGGGCCTGGACCCGGTGAGCAAATTGAAGAGCAGCACGCCCAACGAATAGACGTCGCTGCTGGTGGTGATCGTGCCGCCCAGCATCTGTTCCGGGCTGGCATAGCTCGGCGTCAATGCCCGCATCCAGGTCGCGGTCACCTCCTCGCCGCCCCCTGACGCGAGGTCGGCGTTGAGGATCTTGGCGATGCCGAAGTCCAAGAGCTTCGGCGTCGCGTCGGAACTGATCAAAATATTCGAGGGCTTGAGATCGCGGTGGACCACTAGCCTCTGGTGCGCGTATTGCACCGCGGCGAGAATCTTCTGGAACAATGCCAGCCGCTCGGCAACGTTCAACTGTTGTCCATCGCAGTACTCGTCGGCCGGCTGCCCTTCGATGTACTCCATCACGAAGTAGGGCAACCCGTCGTCGGTGGTTCCACCGTCGTAGAGCCGTGCAATCCACGGATGGTCGAGATGGGCGAGGATCCCTCGTTCAGCCCGCAGCCGGCGCTCGGTCTCTTCGCTCTCCATGCCCCGGCGGATCACCTTTAGCGCAACCTGGCGCTTGAACTCGTCCTCTCGCCGCGCCAGATAGACGGTGCTCATCCCGCCCTGCCCGACCTGCCGAAGAAGGCGGTACGAATCAATCTGGC
>QIHU01000134.1 GCA_003231035.1 Acidobacteriota bacterium | reverse complement strand
CGCAGGGTCGGCATTTGCTTCGCCGCCTCGGCCAGGGTCAGTTCTCCCGCATCGATCTTGCGCAGCCGTTGAACATAGTCTTGGAAGTCGCTACTCGCCAGGTAGCTCTCCGGCAGGTGGGTGCTCAAATGACGAAGGTAGAGGTCGAGTTCCTCGAAGCGTTCGCCGTCCACACCCACCATCTCGAATGAGGGCACGCCGCGGCGGCGAAAAAAGGCCATGTCCGGCACCTGCAATAGATCGCCGTGCGCGATCCCCCCTTCGGTGGTGCCCTCGGCGAGGATCCGGTCGAGCAGCGCCTTGGCCTCGTCGCGCGCCAGCTTCGGCAACCGGGCACGCACGAAGCGCAAGTTGAGGTCATGGACGACCTTGCCGATCTCGTCATAGTAGAGCTGCTGCGCTTCGGCGTTCTTCATCGGCTTGAGGCCGAAGCGAACGTTGGTGCCGCCACCCCGTTCGTCGCCAAACATCTCAAGGCCCCGCGGCAACCACTTGTTGAGGGTGCGTTGCAGGGAATCTACGGTCACGTAGACCTCACCGCGGGCCGCCATCTGCATCCAACGCCGCATCGGCACCACGCCGGCGGCGAGGTGAAAGGCCTCCTCGCGCAGCATCTGCGGCATGCTCTCCGCCATCGGCTTGTAGGCGCTGATCCTCTGCATCTCCAGTTGGTACTTGCCCACCCGGTCAATCAGGGCGCAGAAGACGACGCTATCGACGAAGCTGTCGAAGTCGATATTGAAGGCACCGAGCACGTGCGAGCCGGTGGTCATGGAGAGAATCTCCTCCACCATGTCGGCACTCGTTTCTTGAGAAACGCAGCTCCAGTCGTCTTCGATCAACAGATGGAGCATTTGATACCCATGGCGTAGCTCTTCCGCCATCATCCGCAAGATCCAGATCTGCTCCTCGGCGTCCTGCGCCCGGGCCAAGGTGTTGCGGTGCTGCTGAATGGAACCGAACTCGGTACTGGCTTGCGCCCGGATCGCCCCCAGCAAATGGTGCGCCTGCTCCGGCGCCAGCTCCGAAGCGCGCACCGCCTTGGGTTGCCCCTTGGTGGCCCCTACCTCCACTTCCGAGCACATCCCACCTTCGCGGTAGGCGCAGAGCTCGAAGCGTGGATCGGTGGGGAAATACCGTTCCCAGTTCTCCATCAAGTAGGGATAGTCCTGGAGGTAGGTGTCGCGCCACTTGACGACGGCGTTGTGAAATGGCTTGGGCAGATGGGAAGTGTGGGTGCTCATGATGAAAGTCCAACTCTTTGGAGGCTGCTCACTTACAGACTCTTGATCAAAGGACGCAGTGGGTCCGGCTCGAAGCCCAACGCGGCGAAAAATGAGGAAAGATCCTCGCGTTCCTGGTGCACGAGAGTGCGGACGTTCTTGGCCTCGCGACTCTTGAAATACTGCAACATCCTCTCCGCCAAACGGCGACCGATCGCCTTGCCACGATGGCCGGGGTCCACTCCAAGGACCTCGACCCAGCCGGTGACCTCGTCGAGACCAAACTCTCCGCCGCGCACTTCACCGAGCATAAAGCCGACCACCTCGCCATTGAGCTCAGCCAAGACCGAGGCTTCCGGGTCGCGACGTAGGAAGTAGGTGATCCGCCCTTCCCAATAGTCGGGCCGGTACTGGCCCTCAATCTTCTCGTCGAGGGCGATGATGCCGTCTAGATCCAGTTCATCGATGGGCCGGATTTTCAGATCCGACTCTGCTTCGTCCATGCTCGTTGTTCTCCGGGAGGCTCGGCGAGAGACCACTCACCGAGCCGGTCGATTCTACAGCTGGCCCTAGGCGGAGTCCAGAACCTACTCGCTCGCGCAGGGGCCAGCGTCGATGGCCGCCAGCAACTCCTCGACGGAGGGCCGCTGGCTGTATTTGACATCGATCCGAGAATAGGTCACACAACCCGCCTGATCCACCACCACCGCCGCCGGATGAGGGATCTTGCCGTTCTTCTCGTTCAAGAAGCCATAGGCTTTGATGGTCTCGGATCCCGGGTCGGTCAACATCGGATACCCGAGTTCGTGCTTCTCCACATACTTCGCCAGTGGCTCCGCCTCGTCGGTACTGATCACCAAGAGCTG
>QIHU01000752.1 GCA_003231035.1 Acidobacteriota bacterium | reverse complement strand
TTTCGGCCTCGTCGAAGGCGCTGCGCTCGCGCATCAATTCGGCCAGTTCGTGTTGGTTGGCCGCCACCCGTTCGTGGACTGGGCCGTAGAGTTTTCGCGCCAGCTCTAGGGCTTGGCGTTGGAGTTCTTCGGCCTCCGCCTGTCTGCCTTGGAACCAAATCGCACGCGCCAATCCGGCCAGGCCGGTTTCGATGCGCTGGGCGTCGCCCCTGGGGCCGAGGGCTTCCAGGGACCGTCGGTAGCGCTTCTCCGCGGCCTGATAGTCGCCCCGTTCATGGTCCAAGTCGGCGAGAAGTTGTCGGCTGGCTGCCGTCGCCGCGGCAGCATCTCCATGCAGGGTGAGGTTGATCGCGTAGGCGCCCTCCGCCAACGGCGCGGCGCGCTCGAAGAGCCCCAAGTTCTGATAGACGCGGCTGAAGGTGCCGCGCAACTCGGCCTTGAGCTGCGAGTTGTCGTCGAGCCTCTCTTCGACATCCCGCGCCCCCCGGTCCAGAATCTCGCGAACGGTGATGGTTTCCCCTCGCGCCCGCTCCGGGTCGGCGTACTTGAAGAGGTCGGTGAAGAAGAAGGTGACCTCTTCGGCGCGCAACTTCTCGCGCAGAGTAAGCCGCTGTTGGAAGAAGAGCGCCACGGTGAAGGCGAGGAAGGCCAGGGTGGCAACGCCGACGCCAGCGACCGCCCAGCGGTGGCGGCGGACAAACTTACCGGCGCGGTAGGCGACGGTGTCTGGGCGCGCGGTCACCGGTCGCCCTTCGCCGTGACGTTCGAGGTCGCGCGCCAGGGCGGTGGCGGAGGAGTAGCGCCGCTCTGGATCCTTGCGCAGGGCCATGAGCACGATGTTGTCGAGGTCCCCGGTCAGCTGGCGTTTGATTTGGCGCGGCTCGCCGCTCACCGCCGCCGGATCGATCGCCGCCGAGGGCGGCGGCGGCTCCGTTTCGCAGACTTCGGCGAGGAACCGGTCGAGTGGCTGATCGGTGAGCCGGAACGGTCGGCGCCCGGTCAACAACTCGTAGAGGATGACACCCAGCGAATAGATGTCGCTGGCGGTGGTGATCGGCTGATTGCGTAGCTGCTCCGGGCTGGCGTACTCGAGGGTCATCGGGGCCAGCCCCGGAGCGGTCGTCGCTAGGTTGGCGGCCCACTGTTCTTGGGAGTGTTCTTGGGAGTGTTCTTGGGAGTGCTCTTGGCGCAGCGGCTTGGCAATGCCGAAGTCGAGCAGCTTGGGCTCACCATCCGTGCCGACCAAGATGTTGCCCGGTTTGAGATCGCGGTGGACCACCAATCGCTGGTGGGCGGCGTGGACGGCGCCGCAGACCTTGCGTATCAGCCCGAGCCGGTCGCTTACCGAGAGCCGATTCTCAGTGCAGTATTGACCGATGGGCGTGCCTTCGATGTACTCCATCACCAGATAAGGGCGACCGTCCGCGGTCGTACCGCCGTCGAGCAGGCGGGCGATGTTGGGATGGGCGAGGTCGGCCAGAATCTGCCGTTCGCCACGGAACCTGCGGGTCAACTCTTCGCTGGCGAGATCGAGGCGCAGGATCTTGATGGCGACTTGGCCACGGTACTCGTGGTCATCGCGGGAGGCCAAGTAGACACTCCCCATCCCTCCTCGGCCGAGCAGGCGCTCGATCTTGTAGCGCTCGATCGACTGGGGAAGCTCCACCGGAAAGGGTTCGGTCGGTGGTGAGTCTGGGAGGTCCACCAACTGGGCGAAGGGCGTTTCCAAGAAGCCTTGCGAAGCCTCGTGAGCGACCAGCAGGGAGCGCACCTCCTCGATCAGTGCACTGTCGCCGCCAGTCGCCTCGATCAGGGTGCTCTCGCGCTGCTCGACAGGCAGATCGATCAGCGCCTCGAAGACGGCCCTGGCGCGCCGCCAGAGCTGACGGCTCATGACCTAGAGTCTCGACCCAGCTCGCGAAAGAGCCAGGCCTTCGCCGAGGCCCACGAACGGCTGACGGTCGCCACGCTGACCTCCATCACCGTGGCCGCTTCTTCAATGCTCAGGCCGACGAAGGCTCGCAGCTCGACGATCCGCGCTTGGCGCTCGTCGAGCCGCGCTAAGTCCTTCAGAGCGCGGTCGAGGGCCA
>QIHU01000832.1 GCA_003231035.1 Acidobacteriota bacterium | reverse complement strand
GGGGTTGGCGTCCAGCCGGGTGCGGTTCGTCTGTGGGGTATCATAGCGGTTCGCGGCCCGGCGAGGATCCCAGACTCCATGTCTCCACTTTCCCACACTCCAGGACTCCTTCTCCTTGAAGACGGGAGCCTATTTCGGGGCCGGGCTCTGAGCCGGGGAACTCGCTTCGCCGAAGTTGTTTTCAACACCTCGATGACCGGGTACCAGGAGATCCTCACCGATCCGTCCTACCGGGGTCAGATCGTGGTGATGACCCAGCCGCACATCGGCAATTACGGGGTCCGCGCCGAGGTGGCCGAGTCTCGGCGCATTTGGGTGGAGGGCTTCATCGCCCGCCGATGGACCCGCCGCCCCTCGGGAGTGGCCCCGGAACAGGGGCTGATCCCCTACCTGCTAGAGCAGCAGGTCCCAGCCCTCGAAGGGATCGATACTCGTGCCCTGGTGCGCCACCTGCGTCGCCATGGCGCCTTGCGCGGGGTGATGACCAGCGAGCGGTTGGAGGAGCTGCCTGCCTTGGCTGAGGAGCTGGCCCGCTTCCCGACCATGGCCGGCCGCGCCTTGGTCGACGAGGTGACCTGCGAGGCTCCCTTCACCGTCGCGCCAGCGGGCGAGCGGCGCGCTCGGTTGGCGCTGTACGATTTTGGCGCCAAGAGCAACATTGTGCGCTCGTTGACCGAGCGTGGCGCCGAAGTCACGGTACTGCCGGCGCGCACTCCGGCGGGGGAATGCGCTCGCCTCGGAGTCGACGGCGTGGTGCTCTCCAACGGTCCGGGCGACCCGGAGCCGTTGGTCGAGATCGTCGCTACCGTGGCCGAGATCGTGCAGTCCGGTTTACCGCTCTTCGGTATCTGCCTCGGCCACCAGCTCCTCGGCTTGGCAATGGGAGCGCGGACCTTCAAGCTGAAGTTCGGTCACCACGGCGCCAATCAGCCGGTTCAGGATCTCACCACCGGCGCGATCAGCATCACCAGCCAGAATCACGGTTTTGCCGTCGACCCTGAGTCTCTCCCCGAAGGGAGTCGGGCGACCCACCGCAACCTCAACGACGACACCCTGGAAGGCTTCGAGTTGGTCGGTAAGCCGGTCTTCGCCGCCCAGTACCACCCGGAAGCGGCCCCTGGGCCGCACGATGCCTCGCCCTTGTTCGACCGCTTCCTGGCCGCGCTCTAGACGTGACAACCCCTCCACTCAGTTGGGAGATCGCCTGGCGGTTTCTGCGCGGTCGGCGCAGTCAGCTGCTCAATGGCACGGCGCGCGCGGCGCTCGCCGCCACCGCCCTCGGGGTGACCGCGCTGGTGGTGGCGATGGCCTTGATGACCGGCTATCGGGAAGACTTGCAGCGCAAACTGATAGGCAACGACGCGGCGGTCGGGGTCTATCCAGTGATGGCGAAGAGCGAGGATCTTAGCCCGCGGGTGCGCGCTCGGTTGGAGGCGATTGAGGGAGTGGTGCGGGTGCACCGGGTGGCCTATGGACAAGGGTTGCTGAGCAGCGTGGATGCCGCCACCGGGGCGCAGCGCGTCGCCGCTGAAGTGACGGTGCGCGGGGTGGACGCGGGCGGCGATCGTCTGGCTAGCGCGCAACAACTCGTCGCGGATGGGCCGGTACCCGCGGCGGTGATCGGAAGCGAACTGGCTCGCCAGCTCGGAGTGGTCGTTGGGGACACGCTGCGCTTGACGGCCTTGACCTTCGGCGACCGCCGGCCGACCTTCCGCTACCGCGGTCTGCGTCTTTCGGGCACCTTCACCGCTGGTTTCGCCGACTTCGACAACGCTCTGCTCATCGTCGACCGTGGGGTGGTCGAAGAGCTTAGCGGCGGGCGTTCGGTGATGTACGAGTTCGGTCTCGAATCGGTGGACGAGGCCGGCCGCGTGGCGCTGGCCGCTGGCGAGATTCTCGGCCCTGACTATCTCGTCTCCGACTACCGAGATCTCAATCGAGAGTTGTTTCTCGCCCTCAAGCTGCAAAAGATCGCCCTCTTCTTTGCCCTGGCGCTGATCGTCGTGGTCTCCACCTTCAACGTCGCCTCAACCTTGATGGTGATGGTACGAGAGCGGATGCGCGACGTGGGAGTGCTCGGCGCCATGGGATT
>QIHU01000442.1 GCA_003231035.1 Acidobacteriota bacterium | reverse complement strand
CCGAACAGCGCCAAAGCGCGGGCGATGTCATAGCCAACGATTCGCACCATCGGGCGATCCTACCCCTTCCTTCTCACATCTCCATCACCGCTGCCACATCCTCGGCCGGCTCCACCGGTCGGGTGCACAGGGTCACCGCGAAGAGGGTGGCGAAAGAGGCGACTAGCGCGAAACTTGAGGGCAAGACGCCAGGCGCGAGGGGAAGGTTCGGCAGCGCCGGGAAGGTGCTCTGACGGGCCAAGAACTCCCGAGGCGGTCGCCGCGGTCGGGGTCACCCGCTTCCAGTTCAGCCCGATGGCCAGCGCCGGAGTCAGAGCGGCGCCGAAGGTACCGAAGGCGAAAGTGCCCAGCAGGGCGATCAGATCGCCGTACAGATAGGCGAAGAAGGCCGCCGTCGCCGCCACCGCGAGCACCGCCACCCGCCCCCAGCGCAGCTGGTGCGGCAGCCGCCAGCCCAGCGCCTTGGGAAGGTCGCGAATCAAGGCCGCCGCGCCGATGTTCAAGAAGGAGTCGGCGGTCGACATGATCGCCGCCAGTATCCCGGCGATGACCAACCCGGCCAGCAGATCGGGCACAAACCCTAGAATGAACAGCGGCGCCGCCTGATCGGGGTCGGCCAGCGGTGCCAACCGCCCCGAGGCGACCAGCGCCGGCACCGCCAAGCCGATCCCGAGCCAGATCAAGATACACAGACTCTGGGCGCTGGCGATAACCGCCGGCAGCCACTTGAGTTGTCGCGGATCGCGCAGCATGTAGAACTTGTGCAGCATGTGGGGCTGACCGAGCGTGCCGACGGCGAAGGTCAAAAAGAAGCCGACGGCGGTGAAGATAGGAATGCCGCCGAGCGGGTCGAGAAAGTCGGCCCCGAAACGCTCGGAAGCGGTGATCGTTCGGCCGATCTCCGCCAGCCCACCGCCACTGCGCAAGGCGTAGAAGAAAACACCCACGGCGGCCACGGCCATCAAAGCACCTTGCAACAGATCGGTGTAGACCCCGGCGATCATCCCGCCCGCGATTGAGTAGAAAACGATCACCGCCAGGCCGGCTCCCATCGCCACCGGCAGGCTCCATTCCCCCAGCCACTGACGGGTACCAAAGACCGCTTCAATCAAAATTCCCAGCGCTTGCACCTGCGCCCCCAAGTAGGCAACGGTACCGAGAAGGACGGCCAGCGCCGCCAAGCCGGCGGCGGCGCGACTCTCATAGCGCGCCAGCAAGGCGTCGGGCACGGTGTAGAGTTCGCGCACCTCGGCCAGCAAGCGCAGCCGTTTAGCGACACACCAACACAGCAAGCCGGCGGTGAAGCCGGCCGGCGCGGCGATGAACAACGAAGCGATACCCATACGGTAGGTAAGGCCCGGACCGCCGATAAAGACGAAGCCTGAAAAGGCGGCCGACATGGTGGCCAGACCGGTCACCCAGAGCCCCAAGGACTGACCGGCGATGAAGAAATCGCGCGCGTTTGAGGTGCGCCGCGCGGCCCACCAACCGATGGCGATCACCACCGCCAGGTAGGCCACCACCACCCACAGGATCGAGGGTCGATCGAGGATCGGCACCTCAGCCACCCTCCTCGCGACGGATCCGCTCCAGGGCCAGCGACCGTAGCTGGCGCAGACTCTCGTCGCTGACTCCTTGCGCATCGAAGGTCAAGGCGTAGGCCAGTGAGACGAGCACCAGCGGCAGCAACCAAACGGTGGCCAGAAAAACGACGCTCGCCAAGGGAAGGCCAGCTACCCACGGCCCCTGCGCCACTCGCCCGGCTAACCCCACCATGGCGAAGTAGCCCCCCACCAAGAGCAGGGCCAGCGCCACCAACGCCATTCCCGCACCCTCCAGCCGCCCCTGCCGCAGGGCGCCCAAGGCCATCAAGGCCGCCGGCAGGAGCATCGCCAAGGTGCCAAAAAGCAGCTGCGCCGCCCACCCACCCACCACCATGCAGACGAGGAGACCGACGACCAACGTGGCGATCAGGACCAACAGCCCCTGGCGTCGACCGCTAGCCATGGCCTCTTGCGCCAGCGAGCACCCAGGTGCGCAGACGACGATCCAGCGTGCTCCAGCTCACCCCGAGCGTCGCCTGTAACGCGGAGGCCGAATACCGCTCATCGGCGGCCAGTTGGCGCAAGTAGTCGCGCAGAGATCCCCCCAGCCGCGCATCGAGCAAGAGGTAGCGCACCAGCAGCGCGCTTTGTTCATAGTCGAAAGAGACCACCTCGCGATCGAACTCTCCTCGACCCAGCGCCACCAACCGCGCGGCGCTACCCACCTTGCCTTCGCCGTAGCCCCAAGCCAGCCGCCGCGCCTCGTCCTCGACCCCGGAAAGACCGCGTAACTCGCCC
>QIHU01000162.1 GCA_003231035.1 Acidobacteriota bacterium | reverse complement strand
AACGCGAGGAGGCCGAGACGCTCCGTCACGTGTTGGTCCGGGCGCAGCGCCGCCGCAAGCTGCTAGCGATCGTCGCCACCGCCGCGGTCGTGGTGGCCGCGGTGGTGACGGTGCTGACCCTCTTGGCGGTGGGTGCCCGCGACAGAGCGCAGGAGAGCCGCGACCGGGCCGAGCGGCTGGTCTCCTTCATGTTGGGTGACCTACGAGGCACGCTGGAAGGCGTCGGCCGGCTGGACGCCTTGGCCGGAACGGCGCAGGAAGTGCTCGACTACTACGCCTCGGTCGAGGTGAGCGACATGGGCGACGATGCCTTGGCCCGCCGCGCGGCCGCGTTGCGGCAGATCGGCGATGTGCACAAGCGCACGGGAGCGCTCGACCAGGCGGCGGAAGCCTTTTCGGAAGCCGCCCGGGTAGCGGACAGCTTGGTCGCCCGTGATCCCGCCCGCGTCAGTTGGCAGGCCGACCGGGCGGATAGTCATTTCTGGTTGGGCGATGTGATGCTGAGTCAGGGTGACCTGGCTGGAGCGGGCAGGGAATTCGAGATGCACCGCTCGATCTATGCAACGCTGGTGGCCGGTGATCCGAGCCAAGAAACGTGGCAAAAGGAACTGGCGTACGGGCATGGCAACCTCGGCACGGTGTTGGTCGAATTGGGCGAGATCGAGGATGCGCTCGGCCACATGCAAACCAGCCGCGCGATCATCGAGCGGCTGGTTGCGGAGCAACCGGCGGACCCCTCGCTCCAACTCACCCTGGCGTCCAGCCATCATCGCGTCGGCGAGGTTCTGGAGCAGCGCGGTGACCTGGCCGGGGCGCTCGAGCGCTACCAGGCCGACTACGAAATTCTTCGTGTGCTCGCCGCCGCCGAACCGGATGACGTGCGTTTGCAGGAGCGCTTGGCGACCAGCGCGGGCTCGGTGGGCTTGGTCCACTGGCTGCGGGGCAGTCCCGGTACCGCGCGACCGTTGTACGAGATCGAAGCTGCTGTCTTCGCGCAACTCTGCACCCTCGATCCAGAAAATACCGATTGGCAGCGTAACCAGGCGATTGCGATGTCCAACGTAGGGCGCTCGCTGGAGGCGTCGGGCGATGCCGCGGCGGCGCGCGGGCGCTACCGTGAAGCGCGGGAGATTTTCAAGACTCTGGTGGCCAAAGATCCTACCCGCGCCGAGTGGCGCACCGGCCTCGCCAGCCGTCACAGATTGATCGCCAGCGCTTGGCTTTCGGGCGGTAACTCCGCGGCGGCCTTGCGCGAAGTGGAGCGCGCTCGCGAAATACTTCTGGGCGTTCTTGCCGATCGTGGCGACGACCGGCCGGCGGCACGGAATTTGAGCATGGTGGATCTGTTGCGAGCTGAAATCCTGCGCGGCGTCGATGAACCTGAGCAAGCGCAAGCCGCCTGGGAGGCCGCACTCTCAGCCATTGAGCCGCTAGCGCGGGAGTCACAACAGACTCGCTACCTCGATCCATGGGCACGGGCCTTGATGGGGCTGGGCCAACGCAACGCGGCGCAGCCGATCCTCGATCGGCTGCGCGAGCGTGGTTACCGGGCTCCAGACTTCGTGGCCTTCTGCCGACGGTTCGGGTTCGAGGGGTGACGGCTGGCTGAGCCCCCTCGCTCAGTTGACACCGGTCGTACTGGCGGTGCTGGGTGGCTCGCGGCTCTTGATGGTGACTTCCGGGTCCCAGAAATCGGTGATGCCTCCGCTGAACTCCATCACGTAGCGCGAAGTTGGCAATTCGCAGCTCTGGGAAGCGAGGGTGAAGGAATAGGGGTCTGGGGAGCCATTCGTCGGATCGACTAGCCCTAGACCCGCCAGCGGTGCTGTCCAGTCGCTGGGGTCGAGGGTACACTCGTTCTTGCAGAGTTCGGGGTTCATGTAGCAGTCGTGCTCGCAGCTCTTGGTGTCGTCCAGGAACCAGATTGCTTCAATCCTGAGACCCGAGACACTGCCGAAGTAAACCTGCCACATCAGGGAGCAGTCCGAATGCTCCTCGGGGATCTCATAGACCTTGCCGACGCCGGCGCAGGCGCCGCTGTTGAGCACGGTTCCATTGCGCCGGTATTGGTCTGGGTAGATCAAGTTGTCCCAAGTCGAA
>QIHU01000230.1 GCA_003231035.1 Acidobacteriota bacterium | reverse complement strand
CTAGCGGGAGGGGATGACTGGGTTGTTCCCGTGGAATCGCCCGGTGGCCCCCTGACGTTGCGTTCGTCGCTCGCCGTCGAATTGCCGGCAGAGCTCTTTGCCGAACAAAACCCGTCCCGGAAACTCGGTGCTGACCACTTGGCACTGGCGAGGGATGCCCACGACCGGGCGGAGAGGCGTGAGGCTGGATGGCAAGAAGAGATCGCGGCGGAGCTGGGTCCTGACTATCAACGCTGGATGGATCGGGTTGCCGCGGTCGCCAACGAAATTCGATCGGAAGATTCGCCCGCCTCCGAGCGACCTCCGGTCCATCCACGCAACAACCTTAGGACGATCGCCAAGGAGCCAGAAACAAGCGATGTGAAGCAAGGGCGGAACTGGCCGTTGGGTCTAGCGGCTGTATTCGCGGCCGCGGCTGTAGGTGCCAGCATTTGGGGCGTGACCCTGTCGCGCGAGATCGCTCGCAGAGACAAGCCCGCCGTGGTCCGTAGCTCTGTCCTGTTTCGCGCTTATGAGGTCTCGCGTGGTACCACCACCGAGTTGACCCTCCAGCCACGCGTTCGGTCAATGAGCCTCGAACTAGGCCTGTCCTCTGAATTGAGCCACTGCGAGGAACTACAGCTTACGTTCCTAGACCATGACGGAGTGATTCTAGAACGGCTTGTTGTTGACACCGAAGGCGAAGGGGGCTCAAGTTCCATCGAACTACCGCGCGCATTCATCGAAATGCGCCCAGCGGTCCTACGGGTTGTGCCCGTATGCGATGGCCAGGAGATGCCGAGCATGGACCACAGCTTGCACATTGTGATCGAGTAACGAGACTCTGTTAGTCGGGATATAGATCCTCGAAGCCGAACTGATAGAGGACGGGTTCGTTGGGAGTCCACTCCAGAAGAGTGAGAGTCATGGTGAATCGGCTCCCAAGTATCATGTGTCCCTGGTTCGGCTTGAAGAGCATGTAGATCGGGGTCGGGCCAGGAGAGAGACGAGTGAAACTTGATTTCTTCGATTTGGAAGTAACTCCGACAAGGCTCCCGCGATAGTCACCGAACGAGAGATAGGAGCCGCCCTTATCGTCAGCGAGGCTCGCAAGCGGATGACCGAAGCTGCCACTCTTTGTTCCCAGCAAGATCACCCCTTCGGTGAGATTCACCAGTCTCATGTTCACCGTCGCCCGCTTGCGATCTGGCGTCAGGCTAATATCAGTTACCTCAAGGCGAACAGAGCCGACCGTGTGTTGACCAAGGATAGGCGAAGCAGCGAGAGGCGGAGGTGGAACGGTTCCAAGAAATCCACCACTCTCAGGAATGAGGCTCGACCCATCTATCGTGACACTCGGCTGCGCCAGCACTTCGGCCGTTCGCACCTTGATCACCGAGAGGCTCACGGAGAGGTCGTTTGTCTCGACCTCTCGAATGGTACCTACGATCACAGCATCGGCTCCCAAGAGCATTCCAATCTTGGCTGTGGTGGTGGTATCGAGTGAACCCGAGATACCGAGTTCTTGCTCCTTGAGAACGGCATCTAGCCGATCACGCTCCACTAGTTGAATTCCACTCAGCGCTCCGAGAAGGCCACCACCTATCTGATCCTCAAGCCATCCCGCGAGTTCCATTTGCCTTCGGCTGGACCCCGAGATCCCGGTGATGGCCAGCTTCTTGATATCCAGCCCTGAAAGACTCTCGGACAACGCTTTTACAAGGATTTCGGAAGCCTCTTCGATGTCCACGGGTCCAGCGGCCTTCTGGCCAGTCGGCGTGGCAGCGCAAGAGCTGAGCACTACGGTTAGGGCCAACAAGGTTGCACCACATCGGAGCCTCTGGCAATCCGCGGAGGCTCCCCTAGCGGCTTGCAACTCTGCTGGTACTGAGGATCTTTCAGAAACGACAGTCTGATCAACTCTCGGCATGCGCAGTCCCCCTAGCTCTACTCTGTGACGGTTTGGTCAGCAAACTCACTTACCTCAGAAAGCGCAGAGTCCGCCTCCGAGGGGTCACGGTGGATTTGACCTGCGAGATTTCCCGAGATTTCCTGACCCCGAATTCACAGGAATCTCGCTAGTACCCAACAGAGCCACGATGAACTGTATGCGATGAAGAACCCAAGGACTTTGCCAGCCCGCTGTGCGCTGTGGGCTGGGCTGGGTTGTTCAATGCTCGGGCTGGCTTGCTGGAACGCGGACGGCCCAGCGGGCCACAAGGGGAGCCACGCGATGCACGAGATCGTCGAAGATGGGCAGCGCTATGAGATCGGACCGGGAGAGCGATGGGGTCGCGATTACCTCATCGAGGAGAAGACCTTTCTCTACCTGATCGTGGAACAGCTCGGCGCGGACGTCTGCGGACCCGAGGGGTTCGAGAAGTTCACCGCCGACAGCCCCATCGGATCCCTTGGCGAAGAAGAGCTCGTTGCGACCCTCGACCCCGGTCAATATCGGATTGAAGTGGTCGCCGAAGGGGGTGCGCCGGTGGGAGAGTTTCGCCTGCGCACGGTAGCGCGACGAGCGGTCGCCGCGGGCGATGAGGCGCACGTTGCCGCGGACCGAGACCATCGCGAAGGTTGGCGCTTTCACAGCAAGGAAAAGGACTACGGGCAGGCTATAGAACACTACCGCCAGGCGCTTTCCATCTGGACCGATCAAGATCGACCACGGCGTGAGGCCAACACTCTAGACGGGATGTTCCTAGCGTACGAGAAGCTCAAGAAACCAAAGCTCGCCTACCCCTTGCTCAGCCAGGCGATCGAGCGAGGGCGTCTTGAGTCGGGACTGCACGATCAGATCCTGCTCGCCCAGATGCTCAACAGAGCAGGCGTTTGGGAGCGCAAGACGCTAGCTCGCCCAGGTCGTTCGATCGCCTTCCTGAACGAGGCGG
>QIHU01000123.1 GCA_003231035.1 Acidobacteriota bacterium | reverse complement strand
TCGACTCCCTTCATGGTCTTGTTGAGTGCCTTGAGCGTGGTCTTGGCGCGGCGCGCCACCGGTGCCGACTCGGTCCTGATCGGCACTCCGGTGGCCAACCGCGAGCGGCCCGAGATCGAGGGGCTGATCGGCCTCTTCGTCAACACCCTGGTGCTCCATCTCGATCTTTCGAGGGTCGCGACGGTGGAGGAGCTGCTCGTCCAGGCGCGGGAGACCGCGCTCGACGGCTACGCCCATCAGTCGCTGCCCTTCGAACGGCTGGTGGACGCGCTGGGGGTGGAACGCACTCCCGACCGGACGCCCTTGTTCCAAGTGATGCTGGCCTTCCAGAACGCGCCGCGTCGCGAGATCGCTCTGCCGGGCCTCAGCGCGGAGGTGGTCGACAGCGGTGCCGCGACCTCGAAGTTCGATCTCACCGTGGTCGCATTCCACCAGGGCGAAGGGGCCGAGCGACGGTTGCAGCTGGGGGGTGAGTACAACCGGGATCTCTTCGATCCCACCACCGTCGCTCGCCTGCTGCGCCAACTGGAGAACTTCCTCCGCCAGGCCGCCGCCGCGCCGCAACGCCGGCTGGACGACCTGCTCCTCTTGAGCGCCGCCGAGCGCCACCAAGTCTCGGTGGAGTGGGGCGGGGTGCAGGAAGCGCGGGCTCTCCACCGCGACCTGTGGCACATGGTGACGGCGCGGGCGTCGCAGTGGCCGGATGCCATCGCCCTGGCCACGGCACATGGGGAGCAGCTGAGCTACGCCGAGCTCCTGCGGCGCAGCTCCTGGCTGGCGGCGCGGTTGTGCGCCGCTGGGGTCGGGGCGGAGGATCGCGTTGGCCTCTACTTCGAACGCTCGTGGCAACTGGTGGTGGCGATGGTGGCGAGCGCCGCCAGCGGCGCGGCCTATCTGCCGTTGGCGCCCTCGCAGCCCCAAGAGCGGCTGGCCGCCATTCTCGACGACGCCCGCCCGGCGGTGGTCCTCGCCGCCCCTGGAGCTCCACCCTTCCTGATCGAGCGGCTGGCCGGCGGCGCCCTGCTGGAGGTCGCGGCCGTTCCCGTCGCCGGGGCAGAGCTGGGTAGCGCCGGGATGGCGCAACCGCGCGGGCCGGTGGCGCCGTCGAGCGCCGCTTATCTCCTCTTCACCTCGGGCTCCACCGGCCGCCCGAAGGGGGCGGTGATCTCGCACGCGGCGGCGGTCAACCACATGGAGTGGATGATCGACACCTTCAGCTTCGTTCCAGGCCGGCGGGTGTTGCAAAAGACGCCGATCGGTTTTGACGCCTCGGTCTGGGAGTTCTGGGTACCGCTGGTGGCAGGCTGCCGGCTGGAGCTGGCACCGGCGGGCTGGGAGGAGGATCCAACCCTCCTCATCGAGACGATTCGCCAGCGTTCGATCACCGATCTGCAAGTGGTTCCCTCGCTGCTCGAAATCCTCTTCCAAGAGGCCGATTTCGCTGGCCTGCGTTCGCTCGATCGGCTCTTCTGCGGTGGTGAGGCGCTGACTGGAGTGCTGCGCGAGCGAGTGCACGAGCGGCTCGAGGTCGAGCTGGTCAACCTCTACGGTCCGACCGAGGTGACCATCGACTCGCTCTTCCATCGCTGCCGCGCGGACGAGGCGCCGGGCGGTGTCCCCATCGGCCGGCCAATCGAGGGAATCGGCGTCCGTGTGCTCGACGAGAGCAGAAACTGGACGGCGATCGGCTCGCTGGGCGAACTCTGCCTGGCCGGGCGCGGTCTGGGTCGAGGCTACTGGGGCCAGCCGCGACTGACGGCGCAAGCCTTCGTGCCCGATGTGGCGAGTACACGGGCCGGCGGGCGGATGTATCGCACCGGTGATCTGGTGCGCACTCTGGCCGACGGTCGGCTCACCTTCCAGGGACGTCGCGACTTCCAAGTCAAGATCCGCGGCCATCGGATCGAGCCCGGCGAAGTCACCGCGGTGCTCCTGGCCCACGATGCGGTCGAATCCGCGGCGGTGGTCGTTCGTTCCGATCTGCCGGGCGGCGAAGGGCTGGTCGGCGGCGCCGCAGGCAAGGAAGCGAGCGCTAGCGAGCTGCGCGCCTACATCGCTGAGCGGCTACCGAGTACCATGGTTCCCGCCGCTTTGGTCGCCCTGGATGCCCTCCCGCTGACCCCCGCCGGTAAGCTCGACCGCCGTGCTTTGCCGCGACCGGAGGTTGGAGAGCTGAGTGCGCAAGGCGAGACCACGGCGCCGCGCACCCCGGTCGAGCGGGCGGTGGCGGAGGTTTGGTGTGAAGTCCTAGGAATCGACAGCGTGGGGGTGGAAAGCTCCTTCTTCGATCTGGGAGGTCACTCTCGGTTGCGCTCCCAGTTCCACATCGAGTTGCCCCTCAAACGGCTCTTCCAGCGGCCGACGGTGGCCGGCTTGGCGGCCTCGGTCGAGGCTGAAATGGAAGCCGGCGGTGGCCGCTACGCGCCGCCGGTGACCCTACGAGCCAACCGCTGCCGCTCTCGTACTCGCAGGAACGGCTCTGGTTCTTGCAGCAGTTGGAGCCCGAGAGCCCGGCCTACAACATGCCCGCCGCTCTCTCGTTGCGCGGTAGGTTGGGCCTGGCGGCCCTTTCGCGAAGTCTTGGCGAGGTGGTCACTCGCCACCAGGCTCTGCGGACTCGGCTGGTCAGCCACGAGGGCGTGGGTTGTCAGCAAATCGATCCGCCGCCCGCCGGTGGGCAGCTGCCGATGGCCTTGGTCGATCTCTCGGGCCTTGGCGGTGATCTCAGCGGTGAACTCAGCGGCGGCGGCAACGCGGTGCTGATGCGGCTAGCGCAACTCGACAGCCGGCGTCCCTTCGATCTCTCCCGCGAGACCCCGCTGCGCGCCGCGCTCATTCGCCTGGAGGATGAGCGGCACGCCCTGCTTCTCTGTATCCATCACGCCGCCTTCGACGGTTGGTCGAAGTCGATTCTGGTGGCGGAGATCCAAGCCCTGTATCCCGCCTTCGTGGCTGGCGA
>QIHU01000386.1 GCA_003231035.1 Acidobacteriota bacterium | reverse complement strand
TTGACCGTGGAAGCCTTCCCCGGCGAACGCTTCGCGGCGCGGGTCCTGCGCATTAGCCCGGTGGTCAATGCGGCGACCGGCACGGTCAAGGTGACCCTGTCGGTGCGCGGACAGGGCAGGTTGCGGCCCGGGATGTTCGCCAGCGTCTATCTGCGCACCGACGTCCACGAAGGGGCGTTGGCGCTGCCCAAAGCGGCACTGGTGTTGGAGAGTTTGGGGGACACGGTCTACGTGGCGGTTTCGGCGGGAGAAGGCTGGACCGCCTCGCGTCGCGAGGTACGCATGGGCTTCCAAGAGAGCGACTTCGTCGAGGTGCTGGCTGGCGTCGAGGAGGGCGAGCAGGTCGTGGTGGTGGGGCAAGAGGGCCTCTCCGAGGGCGCGCCGTTGAGCCTGTTGCCGGGAGCCGAGCCGGTGGCTGAGCGGGTGGCTGAGCCCATGGCGGCGTCCGCTCCACGGGCCACGCTGGGGGCCGCGGCCCCGCCCCAATCCGTCGCCACCTCTCCGCCGCCGACCGCGCCCTCCACCGAGCGTCCGGCCGAGCGTCCGGCCGGGGGTCAACGCCGCCCCAACTTTGGCCCCGAGGGTCCCACGGCGGAGCAGCTGGAGGCGATCGAGAAACGGATGCGGGAGCGTGGGCTCAGCGACGAGCAGATCGAGGAGCGACTCAAACGGATGCGGCAACGCTTCAGCGGTGGTGAGGGCGACGGCGCCGGTGGAGACCAGGGCCTTTGAAGCTGATCGACTTCTCGACCCGGAGGCCGGTCAGCGTCTTCATCTTCGCGGTGGCCGCGGTGGTCTTCGGGATGGTGGCCTTCAGCAAGCTGGCGACCGATCTGCTGCCGGATATCACTTACCCCTCGGTCACCGTGCGCACCACCTTTGCCGGAGCGGCGCCGGTGGAGGTCGAGAGTCTGATCACTCGACCGATCGAAAACGCCGTCGGGGTGGTCAACAACGTGGTGCGGGTCACATCGAGCTCGCGGGCGGAGACCAGCGAGGTGACACTGGAATTCGCTTGGGGCACCAACATGGATTTCGCCGCCCTCGACGTGCGCGAGCGACTCGATCGGATTCGCCTACCGCTGATCGCCGAGCGGCCGATCCTCCTGCGCTACGACCCCTCGCTCGATCCGATCTTGCGCATCGGGATCAGTGGCGATACCGATCTGGTGCGCTTGCGGCTGATCGCCGAGGAGCGGCTGCAACGGGCGCTCGAGCGGATCGAAGGTGTGGCCGCGGTGCTGGTCAGCGGCGGGCTGGAAGAGGAGATTCAGGTCGAGATCGACGAGCGCAAAATGTCCAATCTCGGGCTGTCGATCGACCGAGTAGGACAACGGCTAGCTCAGGAAAACGTCAATCTCACCGGCGGCCGGCTCAGAGAAGGGCAGACCGAGTACCTGGTGCGCACGGTCAACGAGTTTCTACGCCCCGAGGACATCGCCAATACGGTGATCGATCGCTCGCGGGGCGCGGTGGTGCGGCTGCGCGACATCGGTCGCGTCTTCAAGGGGCACAAGGAGCGCGAGATCATCACCCGGATCGATGGCCGCGAGAGCGTCGAGGTGGCGGTCTACAAAGAGGGTGGCACCAATACGGTGACGGTGGCCAATGCGGTGACTGGAAGTCTTGACAACCTGACGAGCGAGATGCGGGTGATCGACCCTAACCTCGATCTGACGGTGATCACCGACCAATCGCGCTACATCCGCCAGTCGGTCAACGAGGTACTGAGCACGGCGGTGCTCGGTGGCAGCTTGGCCATCGTGGTGCTTTTCTTTTTCCTGCGCAGCTTCAAGACGACGGTGATCATCGGAATCTCGATTCCGATCTCGGTGGTCGCCACCTTCTTCTTGATGTACACCTTCGGCGTGTCGCTCAACATCATGTCGCTCGGTGGCTTGACCCTCGGTATCGGTCTGCTAGTCGACAACTCGATCGTGGTCTTGGAAGCGATCCAGCGCAAGCGCGACCAGGGCATGGGCGAGGTCGAGGCGGCGCGAGCCGGTACCGGTGAGGTGGCGCGCGGTGGTTGCCAGTACGCTGACCACGGTTTGCGTCTTTGCTCCGATCGTCTTTGTCGAGGGGATCGCCGGCCAGCTGTTTGGCGATCAGGCATTGACCGTCACCTTCTCCTTGGTCGTCTCGCTGCTGGTCGCTCTGACGGTGATTCCGATGCTCGCCTCGCGTCGTTTCGCCTTCGCCGAAGAGGGGGAGCCGGCGGTGCGCGGCGAGGAGGAGGGCGGTGCTCGCTACGCGCTGCGCCTGGTCGGCTACATTCTTTCCCTAGCCTGGCTGGCGGCGATCCTCTACTGGGTCGCCCTCGGCGTGGGGCGGTTGCTCAAGCTGGTCTTCGGCGGCCTGGGCCGGGTGGTGATGCTGATCTTGGCGGTGCCACTACGGCTGTTCACGGCGGCGTTTGACGGCCTCGGCCGGCTCTATGAACGAATCCTCGCGGTGGTGCTCAAGGCTCCCGGTTTGACCTTGGCACTGAGCTTATTGTTGCTCGGCGGGAGCCTGGCCACCGCGGGCTCTCTGGGGACGGAGCTGATTCCCGAGTTGATTCAGGGCGAACTCTTCGTCGACACGGAGCTGCCGCCAGGGACCCATTTGGAGATCACTCGCCGGAGGCTCGAGAAACTGGAGGCGCAGGCTACCAAGTTGCCTGGAATCCGCACCGTCTACACGGTGATTGGCACCTCGAACGAGCAGGGCGGCGCCGCGGGTGAGAAACGGGAGAACCTCGGCCAGGTGACCTTGACCCTCGATCCACCCAGCTCGCGCCAGCGCGAGGAGGCGGTGATGGATGAGCTGCGCCAGCAGCTCGACGCCCAAGGCGATTTGGAGTACCGCTTCGGTCGCCCTTCGTACTTCAGCTTCAAGACCCCTATCGAGTTGGAAATCCGGGGCTACAACCTGAAGCTCCTCGAACGGTTGGCGGATCTGGCGGTGGCGCGGATGAATGAAATCGAGGGGTTGGTCGACGTCAAGTCCTCCACCGAGGGGGGCAACCCGGAGCTAGAGATCCGCTTCAAGCGTGACCGGCTGGCGGCGCTCGGTTTGAATCTGGACGCGGTGGCGGCGGTGGTGCGCCAGAAGGTGCAGGGCACGGTGGCCACCGACATCAACCGCGATGACCGGACGATCGATATCCGTGTGCGGGCCGAAGAGGGCTACCGCGACAGCGTCGCCGATCTGCGCAATCTGGTCATCGAGCAGGCCGGCAAAACGGCGATCCCGCTGAGCGCCGTCGCCGAAGTGACGGAGACCATCGGTCCGGCCGAGATCCGCCGCGCCGACAGCGAACGGGTAGCCCTGATCACCGCCAACCTCGACGGTCGCGACCTCGGAGCGGTGGC
>QIHU01000149.1 GCA_003231035.1 Acidobacteriota bacterium | reverse complement strand
GCCGTGGCCGGGCAAGAGATCTTGATTCTCCGCCAAGATGCGATCGTCGAGTGCCCTGAGATTCTCGAAGCGCTGGAAAGTAACGAGCATCTCGATAGCGCGGTTCGCCGTCGTATCGGCGAGTACCACGACCATCTCTTGCGTCCCGAGGAGGCGGTGACAGAGGCTGAACTTGCCGAAGAAGAGGAGGGGACCGACGACCTCGAAGTCAGCGATGAAGAGGTCGAAGTCGCCATCGCCGAGGTAAAGAAGGTGCCCGACGAAGGAGAGGCCGAGGATCTCACCGGTTTGACCGAAGGGCAGATCCGCATGCTGGCGGTACCGGTCCGTCGTCGCCTTACCCAGGGTGCATCGCGAACCATGCGCTCGATTCTGATTCGCGATTCAAACCCGTCGGTGGCGGTGGCGATTCTGCTCAACAACCGCATTGGCGATGAAGAGGCCGAGCAGATCGCCCGCAATCGCAGTGTCTGTGAGGATGTTCTTCTGGAGATAGGTCGTCGTCGTGAGTGGTTCAGCAAGGCGGTGGTGGTGCAGGCGCTGGTCAACAATCCGCGCACACCGGTCGGTGTTTCGATGCGCCTCGTGGGACGGGTGGGAATCCGCGATCTTCGCAACCTGAGCCGAAATCGCAACATTCCCAATGCCGTGCGTACTAGAGCTGGGCGGCTATATCTGGCCAGAACTCGGTAGAATGGCGATGGACCTGGTACTGTGCGGTGTCCCACAGATATGGCGGTGGAAGCTAAGATTCGGTCATGGTGAAGAATTTCTACGACGTATTGGCGGTGCAGCAGAACGCCACCCAGGCGCAACTGCGCGGACGCTTTCGCGAGTTGGTGCGCTCGCGCCACCCCGATCGCTTCCAGGGGGCTGAGAAAGAGCAAGCGGAGTTCGATTTTCAGGAGATCACGCAGGCTTTCAATATCCTCAATAGTCCGGCCTCGCGACGGGCCCATGATCTGGAGATCTCGCAGCCGGCGGCGGCTCAGCAGAACGATCCCGGTCAGTTGGCTCGGGTCTATATCCAGCGCGGGAGTAAGTCGTACAAAGAGCGCAACTTCAGTCAGGCGGCGGACAACTTCGATCGCGCTTGCCAGGCCCAACCGACCAATGCCCGCTGTTGGCACCACCTTGCGCTGGCCGCGAGCCAAGACCGCAAATGGCGCTCGCGCGCTCCGAAAGCGATCGTGCGGGCTTGCGAGTTGGAGCCGATGAACGCGGACTATCTGAAATTGGCTGGCCGAATCCTCGAATCAACGGGTAAGATCGAGCGCGCGGAACACTATTTCAACGAAGCCTTGAAGTGGGGCGGGGGAGACCCCGAAGTCGAGGAACGTCTTCGCATCCTGCGCAAGGCTTCCGGGAAGGGTCGTGGCGGTTTCTTCGGATAACTGTTTGAACTGATGCTCCAGGTCAAAGCATGTGGGCTCTCCGACGTTGGGATGATCCGCATTCACAACGAGGATTGTTTCGAGATCGACGCGCGGCGACAGCTGTTCGTGGTCGCGGATGGCATGGGCGGCCATAGCCACGGCGAGATCGCATCGCGGATTGCCGTCGAGTCGATCCGTGAGTTCGTCGATCGAGCGTTTAGCCAGGACCAAACTTGGCCCTTCGCTTACGAATCGAACTACCAGCGCCACTCCAACGCGCTCAAGAGCGCTATCCGGCTGGCTCACGATAGCGTTCTAGGGGCGATCCAGACAGATGCCTCTCTGCACGGCATGGGCACCACGGTGGCTAGCTTCCTACTCAGTCGCGACACCGCGGCGGTGGCCCATGTCGGAGATAGCCGCGTTTATCGGCTGCGTGCTGGTACCTTGGAATGTTTGACCGAAGATCACACTTGGGTCAACGAGCAGGTGATGGCCGGGTTCCTCTCGGTAGACCAGGCGCGCTCGCATCCGCTGAAGAACGTGGTTACCCGCGCCCTCGGTGGCGACGCCGAGATCGACGTCGACCTTCAGGAGATCGATGTCGAACCCGGCGATCTCTACCTTCTCTGTTCCGACGGCCTGACCACCATGCTCGACGACTCCGAGATCCAGAAGATGGTGACCGAACGCCGCTCACTCGACCGCGTCTGCCGGCTCTTGGTGCAAGAAGCCAACGC
>QIHU01000702.1 GCA_003231035.1 Acidobacteriota bacterium | reverse complement strand
CGTTGAAAGCGACATGGGCGGTCGCCGAGGAGAGAGCATAGGTATACCGCCCAATGCCGCAATACCCACCGCCATCCTCGACCCAGAGGCTCACCAGGTCCGCGTTTCGATTGTCGCGTTTTTGGGCTACCCCAGCATCGTTCCTCAACCAAGTCAGGTCCTGCCCCAGATCTCCCGTGGGTGAGTAGTCGATGCAGCGAATCGCCACCTTGGCGAGGACGCCCGCGGGATACCAGACGCCAGTGAGGTGGCTAGCGTAGCCGTCCTCCAGGAGGTTGCGATACCATGTATTGTTGCAGAGGTAAGAACTAGCTTGCTCTTTGGGAAATAGCACGAGGACTTTGATCGTCGTCTCACCGGAGGCGGCTCTGCTAGCCGCTTCGCCCGAAGCCGCGGCGGCCGCAACTTGCCAGGGCTCAAGATAGACCTCGATCGGCTCCGCCTCTTCTGGAAACCGCGTCACGTCGATTTCGGTGACTCGGCTGACGCCGTTGCCCAGGGGCTTGATTTCGAAGACTTGATGGTCGATCCGCACGGTGCCGAACATTCCAACTTCCGAGGCCGAGATCTGAACTTCGCCGATGAACTCGGCCCGGACGCTGCCGCTCCATCGGCAGATTCCGCGCTCGCAGCCCTCGATGCTGAGGGTGACCACTTCCAACTCGGTGTCGTCGAAGAGGTTGAGCGTCACGGTTTTGTCCACGCGCGGCCGGCTGGCTAGTTCGCGCAGGATGTCGAGATCGGCACGCACGGTGCGACTACGAATCGCAAACTCTGAGGGCTGAACATCGCCAAGCCGTTTGAGCAGGTCCAGCGGTTCACTGGCTGGTCGCAACAGCCCCTCAGCCCTGGCGGCACCGTGGATCGTCAATGCGAACAGCACCGCGAGACCGAAAACGGCGGCTCTTCGCTGCTTCGGGCCTACCTGCCGCTTCTTTCCTCGCGCGGACTCTTGATTCTTCTTTAGTTGCATGCTCATGGGGCGCTCCTTGTTTTTCTGCGCAACTGTTCTTCCCCGGCTGGGGCGCCGCGCCATTTTTCGATAGCCCAGGGACGATCCCGGACTGACAGCGCCATCAAACCGCGAACCACCACCGCCTGTCCTTTAGGTGATATCTCGGCTCTATCTGGAACTTATCTGGACGTCGTAAGTGGCACAGATTCAACGAGTTACACAACACTTCCCGGCCAGCTAACGGATGATCGCCGTCACCACCTCGCGGCAGACAGAAGTGTCTCGAACTCTGCTCGCGGTCGACCGGCTCTCTTGCGAGGTGAGCCCCGCGCGGCCTGACGTCGAGAGCTCCTAGGCGAGCGTCACCTGGGCGTGGCTGGAGCACTCAACAACCTCGCTGGGCTCCTGCGCTCGCGCGGGGATGGCCAGGCCGCCATACGATCAGTTGCCGGGTGGGTTTCGATCCCTCTGAGAATCGCCGACTTGCACGGACTGCTAGGGGTTTAGGCAGTACGCCTCCAAGCCGGCCGAGAACTTCCCAGCCGCCTGGTGATCGACCGTGGCATAGCCAAGGCCCCCGCTGTTGCCATCGGCTAGGAATTCGAACTCGATGACACCGGCCGCCGTGGTCGGCAACGACAAATCCGCGCTGCTAACCCTCATCCCCCACTTGTCCGTAGTCAACACGAAGGTGTTCTCTTCCACCCCGGCCTCGCTGTAGACCCTGCCGAAGATAGATGGAGGATTCGGGGCGAGACCGCCGGGGCCCGCGATGAAGAAGACGATTTCCGACGCATCGGCAGGAGTAAACTTGATAAATCGAACCTGCCATTCGGAGCAAAAATCGAGCGCATTCACGGGTCGCTGCCCGGTCGCCAAGTCCTCGCTGACATCAATCTGAAAGGTGTCGATGCTGGCACGGTTGTCCGTCTGGAACTGAATGAAACCGCGCGCGACACCATCCGCGCCGGCAGCGAGGCCGGCGATATCCCGCACATTTTGCGTCTTCACTTCCCTCGGACTTAGAGTGAACTCCTGCGTCACCTGCAAACCACCGAATTCATCGAAGTAGGCAACGATGAGAAGGTCGTCGGTCTGCCCCTCATTGCGAACAGCCCACAAGGTGGTATCCGAGAATCCAGTCGTATCCACTCGGAAAAGGGGAAGGATA
>QIHU01000825.1 GCA_003231035.1 Acidobacteriota bacterium | reverse complement strand
CCATTTCCAACGCCCACCGGCGCGCCGCTAGCCAATCGCCCTCCTCCAAGGCTCGGCGGGCTCGGCTATCGAACTCGTACCAGCTAGCGCTTCTCCCGTCCGGCAACCAAGCCACCGGTTGGCGGGCGGGCCAATCGGCGAGATTAACCTCCGGCCTCACCAGCACAACATCCACGCCCACTCCAGCGGCCAACTGGGCGATCCGCGCCATGGCCCCGCGCACCTTGCGCTGGAGCTGCAATCGAGCCAGCTCCACCGGTCCGGCCAAACCCCCGCTCCTCAACCCCAAACCATAGCGTTGGCGCCAACGAACCGTGGGGGCATAGGGCGACAGCTCGGGCGTCTCCAAGAGTGGCCAGTTGTTGCCGGCGAAGAAGACCGCGACCTGGGCCTTGAGCTGCAAGGCGGCAGCAAAAGTTTCGACCATCGAATCTAGCCGCTCGTTGGTCCGCGCCAGATCGATCACCTCCCAGCCGCTTTCGCCGCAATCGCCGGCAACGGCGTTGAGCTGGCTTTCCAGCAGCCGCGCGGGAGTGTGCCACGGGGCGTACAGGTAACCCGCCGCCGCCGACTCGCCGAAGAACAGAATGCGTTGACGCCCCTTCTCGGGCAGCCGTCTCAGAGTGCGCCGCGTCGCGTAATGATCGCCTAGCGGTAAGGGTTTGGGCCGCTCCCAGACAAGCTCTCCCGAGCGCGAGACCGGTTTCCAGATGCTAATCGCTCGCGCGCTGGTCGCGGAGCCTTCCTCGGCCGTCGTCCGCCGGGCAGAGGGGACCGCCAGCCCTGGGCCGCGCAGCAAGCCGACCAATTGCAGCAAGCGAAGCTGGCGCAAAGCGCCGGGCGCGGACAACTCCCGCGCCAACTCGTCGCACAACTCGCGGCGCGGATCACGGTCGCCTAGGCTCATCAGACGAAACTGTAGAGGTTCTGGCCGACCACGCCGCGCGAACTCGTGGAGGCGGCCGGTTGCGAGGAGCGCAGCAACATCGCCAGAGCCGGCCAGGAGGCCGGCAGCGCCGCGCGGTCGATGAGGAACTCTTCGATCACCAAGGCGTCGAGGCCGCTGACCGCGAAGCAGCCCAGCGCATCGACCGGTGTACAGACAATGGGCTCGCCGCGAAGATTGAAGGAGGTGTTGAGCAACATCGGGCAGCCGGTAAGCCGCTCAAAGGCATCGAGCAGAGCCGCGAAACGGGGAGAGAGGCGACGATCGACCGTCTGCGGCCGAGCGGAGCCATCGACATGGGTGACCGCCGGCAGGGCGAGCGGCGAGCGCACCTGGCAAGTCTCCAACATGAACGGCGAAGGCTCGGCGAGATCGAAATGGTCGGCCGCCTTTTCCGCCAGAACGGCCGGAGCGAAGGGACGAAAGGACTCCCGACGCTTGATCGCGCGATTGATCCGCTCCCCCATCTCGGGCACAAGAGGTGAGGCGAGGATGGAGCGCGCACCGAGTGCGCGGGGGCCGTGTTCCATCCGTCCTTGAAACCATCCCACCACCTGGCCGGCGGCCAGTCGGGCCGCAACCTCCTCCACCAGCGCCTTCCCACGACCGCTGTACGCCTGCCTTTCGAGTCCCGTTGAATCGAGGATGGATTCCACTTCGCCCGGCGTCCAACTCGGTCCCAGAAAGGCGTGGGTCTGCCGCCCCGCGGGTGCATCCTGGATCGACGGCCGTTCGCCGGTCAGCTCTACGTGCGCCAACGCCGCCGCCCCCAAGCAGCCTCCCGCATCGCCCGCCGCCGGCTGCACGAAGAGTTCGTCGAAGGGACCCTCACGGCGAATACGGCCGTTGGCGACACAGTTGAGGGCAACTCCCCCAGCCATGCAGAGCCGCCTTTCGCCGGTCACCCGCGCCAGGTACTCGACCTTGGACAACAGGATCCGCTCGAGGGTCCGCTGAAGGGTGACTCTCGATCGCAGCCTCCGCCCGGCGGGCAGGGTGGCCAAACAGCTCGCACAAGCGCTCGGTGAACATGCGCTCGCCGCCCACGAAATCGAAGAACTCCATCGCCAACTCGAACTGGCCAGCGGGCCCGTCGAACAAGAGCTCCTCCATCTGCGCGAGGTAGCGCGGCTTGCCGTACGGCGCCAAACCCATCACCTTGTACTCGCCGCTATTGACCCGGAAGCCAAGGTAGCCGGTGATCGCCGAATAGAACAGCCCCAGGGAATGGGGAAACTCCACCTCCTCGAACAGATCGAGAGAGGCACCCTCACCGCGGCCATAGGTGGTGGTCGCCCACTCGCCGACGCCGTCGACAGTCAGGACCGCGGCCCCTTCGAAGCCCGAGAAGTAATAGCCACTCGCGGCGTGCGAAGCATGGTGATCGAACTGCAACAGTGGCCCGTCCCAGCCCAGCCGCTCGCCGATCGCCCGCTCAACCTGGAGCGCATCGAGCCACGGCAGATCGACCTCGCCCCCCTTCGCCTGCCCCGCCCACAGCTGCCGGCTCAGCTTCTTGACTGGCGACTCGTAGTAGGCCACGGCATCGAGATCGACCAGATCGAGACCGCCCGCGCGCAGGCAATAGCGAAAGGCCTCGACCGGCAGCCCCGCGTCGTGTTTGCGGCGTGAGAAACGCTCCTCTTCCGCCGCCGCGACCAACTTGCCGTCGCGCAGCAGGCAGCAGGAGGAGTCATGGTAGAAGGCCGAGATTCCGAGGATGTTCACGTCGCGGCCACTTTAGCCGATCCCTTACCGGCGCGCCGCTGGCGGCTTCCACTACAATTCGCTCTCAACCCCCTTGGCCGCTCAGAACGCAGTGGAGTAAGGAGCCTGCGATGATCCTCGAAGCGATCGATTTCGCCGTCCTCGGCGGCTACTTCGCCGTCATGCTCGCCGTCGGCCTGTGGGCGGCGCGGCGCGGCGGCAATAGCAGCAGTGAGTTCTTCCTCTCCGGCCGTTCGATGCCCTGGTGGATGCTCGGCATGTCGATGGTCGCCACCACCTTCTCGACCGACACTCCGAACCTGGTGGCGGACATCACCCGCAAGAACGGGGTCGCCGGCAACTGGGTCTGGTGGTCCTTTCTACTCACCGGCATGTTGACCGTCTTCGTCTACGCTCACCTGTGGCGGCGCTCGGGGGTGACCACCGATCTCGAGTTCTACGAGCTGCGTTACAGCGGCAAGAGCGCCGCCTTCCTGCGCGCTTTTCGTGCCATCTATCTGGGGGTTTTCTTCAATGTCATGGTGATGGCGACGGTCACTCTGGCGGCGATCAAGATCGGTAGTGTTCTATTCAACTCCAGCCCCCTGGCGACGGTCGCCATCGCCTCGATCGTCACCCTGGTGATCGCTACCGCGGGCGGGCTACGCAGCGTGATCCTCACCGACCTCCTCCTCTTCGTCGTCGCCATGGCCGGTGCCGTGGTGGCGGCGATGGTGGCTCTGGGGGACCCGCGCGTCGGTGGCCTTTCCAATCTGATCCACCACCCCAACGTCGCCGGGAAGCTCTCGACCTTACCCGACTTCTCCGACCCGGCACTCTTCGTCCCTCTCTTCCTGGTGCCGCTGGCCGTGCAATGGTGGGCCTCGTGGTACCCGGGCTCCGAGCCGGGCGGCGGCGGCTACATCGCCCAACGCATGCTGGCCGCCCGCGATGAGCAGCACGCGGTCGGCGCCACCTTTTTCTTCAACGTCGCCCACTACGCGTTGCGCCCCTGGCCGTGGATCCTGGTGGCCCTGGCCTCGCTGGTCATCTTCCCGGACCTCGACTCCCTGGCCCGCGCCTTTCCCCACGTCGACCCGGCGATCATCAACGACGACCTCGCCTACCCGGCGATGCTCACCCTGCTGCCCCACGGCCTGCTCGGCCTGGTCGTCGCCTCGCTCGCCGCCGCCTACATGTCGACCATCTCGACCCACCTCAACTGGGGCGCCTCGTACATGACGCACGACATCTACCGCCGTTTCGTCAGCCCCAAAGCGACGGAGGGGCAATTGGTGCGCGTCGGCCGCCTCTCCACGGTGATCCTGATGGTCCTGGCGGCGCTCCTCGCATTGGCGCTACAAAACGCCCTCCAAGCCTTCCA
>QIHU01000681.1 GCA_003231035.1 Acidobacteriota bacterium | reverse complement strand
GACCGGCGGCGGCCATGGTCTCGGGCTCATACAGGTTGCGCAGGTCGACCACCAGTGGCTGGGTCAGTGCCTCCTTGAGTCGGTTCAGCTCCAGGGCGCGGAACTGGTTCCATTCGGTCAGGATGACCAGCCCATCGGCGCCTTGAGCGGCGGCGTAGGCATTGTCGGTGTACTCGATGCGGCCCGCTGCCTCGGCATCGACATGAAGGACGTCCCGAAATGCCTCCATCGCCGCCGGGTCGAAGGCGCGCAGGCGAGCGCCGGCGGTGAGTAGCCCTTCGACGACGTTGATCGCGGGAGACTCGCGGACATCGTCGGTGTCTGGCTTGAACGACAAGCCGAGGATCGCCAGTGTCTTGCCGGCGACTCCGCCGAAAGCCTTTTCGATCTTCGCCACCATGCGCTGCTTGGTCGCCTCGTTGACTTCGAGGACCGCCTCGATAATGCGGAACTGTCGGCCGGCCTCTCGCGCGATGCTGGCCACGGCGCGGGTGTCCTTGGGGAAGCAGGAACCGCCGAAGCCCGGGCCCGGCGAGAGGAATTTGGGGCCGATGCGCTGGTCGAGCCCCATCCCGCGGGCCACCACCTCGACATCGGCGCCCAGCCCCTCGCAGAGGTCGGCGACTTCGTTGATGAAGGAGATCTTGGTGGCCAGGAAGCCGTTGGAGGCGTACTTGATCAGCTCGGCGCTCTCGACGTTGGTGACCACGAAGGGGACGTCGGCGCGGTCGAGCGGGGCGTAGACCCGCAGCATGATGTCGGAAGCACGGGGGTCGGTGGTGCCGATCACCACCCGGTCGGGGTGCATGAAGTCTTCGATCGCTGAGCCTTCGCGCAAGAACTCAGGGTTGCTGACCACGGCGAAATCGGCGCCCTCGCCCGCCACCTGGCTAACGATCTCGTCGATCATCTTGCCGGTACCGATCGGCACGGTGCTCTTGGTGATGATGACGGTGAAACCATTGAGATTCTCGCCGATGGCCCTCGCCACTTCGCGCACGAAGGTGAGGTCGGCCGACCCATCCTCGCGCGGTGGCGTACCCACGGCGATGAAGACCGCGTCGGCGTCGGCGATCGCAGGGCCAGATTCAGTGGTGAAAGAGAGGCGACCTTCCTCGGCGTTCTTGCGCACCAGAGTGGAAAGGCCGGGTTCGTAGATCGGAATCTCGCCACGCTTCAGTGCCGCGACCTTGTCGGCGTCTTTGTCGACGCCGGTCACATGCATGCCGAAATCGGCCAAGCAGGCACCGGTCACCAGACCGACGTATCCGCTACCGACGACGCAAATATTCATTGGGCCTTGCTACCTGAAATTGTGAAGGTGGGAACAGGGGCGTTGCCCGGTGGACGATACTGGATCGGCGGTGGAGGAGCAACAAGGAGAGGTGTCGACTATCTGTTGCCTTCCTCCCACGCCGGTTCTCGGGCTGACGGCGTCCCCGGCGGTGCCGCTTCTAGCTCTTCCTCATAGCGCTTCTCAATACCCTTCTTCTGCCGGTTGCGAATCAGCCAGCGCAGGAACTTCGATTCGTTGACGCCGACCAGGATATCGTTGATCGCCTCGTAAACTTCAGGGTCGTTGAGCAGTTGCGGGACGGTTCCTTGGTCGCCGTTGAGCTTGTCGGCGAGTTGGTTGAGCTTGCTGAGGATGCTCTCCAGTTCGCCGGAGATTCTGGCCGAGTACTCGGCGTCAGTGAGGAGTTTGGGAAGGAGCCCCTCGGCCTCTTCGACCTGGGTGGTGAAGCTAGCGAGAGCCTCGGCCGAGCCCTGGATCGCGGTCAGGGTGGCGTCGAGTTTCTTGGGCCCTTCGGGGTCGTTGATCAGCATTGCCAGCAGCCCCTCGCCCTCTTCGATTCGCGACAAGGTGCCGTTGAGCCGGTCGACGGCCATAATCAGGCTGTCGGCGAGGGTGGGGTCGTTGATCAGCCGGGGCACGGTGCCCTTGCCATGCTGGAGTCGCTGGCTTAGCGACTGCACCGATGCGAGGGTATCAAGCGCGGCGTCGACCACCCGCCGAGCAGCCCCTCGCCCTCTTCCATCCGCTTGAGGATGGTGCGCAGCGAGGAGGAGATTTCGGTGACGTTGGCCATCACGTCTTCACCCGTTGCCATGAGGGCATCGACCGAAGTCGGTGCCGCGGTGGGAATCTCAGCGCCGTCTGGAATGATCGGGAAGGCTGGCGAGCCGGAGGTCAGCTGGACGTACTTGTCGCCGAGCAGCCCAAGGGTCTTGATGCGCGCTTCCGAATCGCCCCGAACCCGTTCGGCGAAACGGCGCTCGACGGTGATTTCGATGCGGATCTGGCTGCGGGTCGGGTCTTCCGGCAGAACAATCTCTTTGACGTTGCCCACCGCGACGCCGTTGAGCTGGACCGGGTTGCCCGGGTTCAGCCCGCTGACCGAAGTGAAACTGGCGAAGTAGGTGTTCTTGCGGGTGAACATGTGATTCTGGTCGCCGATCATGACGATGCCGGCGGCGAGGACCGCCAAGGCGATCAGCAACAGCGCACCGACTCGGATTCGTTGGCTACTATTTTCACCCATGGTGAGGCTCCTCTTCTTCCTCTTCTTCTCCGGCGAGAAAACGCCGCAACATTGGATAAGCGTCCCGCGTCGAGGAACGCCAAGCGATTGCCGACCTTACGGGCGAGCGGTAGGTCGTGGGTGACGACCACGCTGGTGACACCGCTGTTACGGGTGGCGAGGATCAAACTGGCTATGGTGGCGGAGGTCACTGGGTCGAGGCCGGTGGTCGGCTCGTCAAACAAGACCACTTCCGGGTCGAGGGCCAACGAACGGGCCAAGGCCACCCGTTTGCGCATTCCTCCCGACAGGGACGAGGGTACATGCTTTTCAATACCGGACAGGCGCACATTAGCCAGTTTCTCGGCAACCGTGGCGGTGATCTCCGCTTCGTTGAGATCGGTGTGCTCGCGCAGTGGAAATGCGATGTTCTCGTAGACATTCATCGAGTCGAAGAGGGCACCACTTTGGAACAACATGGCCACTCGCTTACGGACCGGCAAGAGCTGGCTCTCCGTCAGAGTAGTGATTTCATGTCCGTCGAAAAGGACGCTACCGGCGTTGGGTTTCTCAAGGCCGTTGAGCTGGCGCAGAGTGACACTCTTGCCGCTCCCGGAGCGGCCGAGGATGACCAAACACTGACCGGGGTAGAGGTCGAAATCAATACCATCGAGCACGGTCAAGGAGCCGTAGCTGCGCGTCAGTCCCCGGACTTGATAGATCGGCGCTGCTGTATTCGGCGTGTCCATGTGATTCATCGGGCTCATAGAGCGATGTGGAACAGCTTGGTCAAGAAGAAGTCGGAAACCAGCACCATGATGGCCGCCATCACCACCGTACGGGTGGTGGCACGGCCCACGCCGTCGGCGCCGCCGCGGGCGTTGAGGCCGTTGTAGCAGCCGACTAGGGCGATGAAATAGGCGAAAAAGAAGGCCTTACCGACGCCACTGAAAACGTCGTTCAGGGTCAGCGACGAAAGCACGTCGTTGATGTAAAAACCGGAGGATAGATCGAGCTGTGTCACCGCCACCACCAGACCGCCGAGGACTCCTAGTAGGTCGCCGAGGATGGTGAGCGCCGGCAGCATCACCAGGGTGGCTATCAACTTGGGAACCACCAACTTCTTGACCGGATCGGCCCCCATCGAGCGCAAGGCGTCGACCTGTTCGGTCACCTTCATGGTACCGATCTCAGCCGTCATCCCGGCGCCGATGCGACCGCCGACGATCAGCGCTGTCAACACCGGTCCCAGCTCGCGCACCAACGACTTCGAGACCACGGCGCCGATGTAGTACTTCACCCCCAGCTCGGGCAGGCTGTAGGCGGTCTGTAGCGCCATCACCATGCCGGTGAAGATGGTGGTAATGCTGGCCACGCCGAGAGAGCGGACCCCGATATGCTCCATCTGCCGCACCCACTGGTCGACTTCGTAGGGAGGCTTGAAGAGAGCGGCGAAGGCCTTGACGGTCAGTGCCGCCAGATCTCCGGTGGTCTCTAGGAGACCGGGCGATCTCATCGTGACACGACTGCCTTGGCTCGAAAACTCACCGTAGCGCCGGCCTAAAGAAGAGGGCGTGGGAGAGAGCAATCAACAGGTCGCCGCCCGCCAGAACGTACAGTCCCCACAGGTCGGGATTGCGCAGCGCCGCCACCACAAAAACGGTGGCACCGGCCAACCGGCCAAGGGTGGCGACGACGATCACTCCAACGTAGCGTCGCGGATCCCGCGCGGCGAACAAGTAGAGGCTGCCGAGCATGATCAAAAAGACCGCCATGACGCCGAGATAGAAGTGCAAGAGGCGCTCCGGTAGGTCCGGGGCCAGGACCATCAGGGCCGCGTAGACGAAATCGTAGAGCGCTCCAAAGACTAGGGTCGCGCGCAGCCAATCTAGGGCGCGCATGCGACGCGCGTGGCGCGGTGGGGCAGCTGTGGACATCGTGGCTCAGTCTAGCAGCGCCGCTGGGAATTTCGCGGATTCCTTGACCTCGCCCTCCCGTCGCGATTTCCCGGTTCCTTCTCCAAGTGACCAGTGCGGCCCGCGTTGGCGCGGTGGCCGAGCAACTGCTTTGCCCACTGGTCGGAATCAACCCCTGATCCCGAGGGCGCTTTAGACATGACCGACGACGGTGCGCGGTTTTCGACGGATTCCCTGCTTTGCACTTACGGTTGGAGCCAGACTCGCGGCGCTGAGTTCGCGGCGTTGTGTGCTTCCCAGCCCAAGCTCATTCTTGAACCTGGGCGGATTGTTTTCGACTCCCATGCCCTCTACCGAGTGGTGACCGCGCGCGGAGAACTCGCTGCCCACCTCGGCGGCGGCTTGCGGCGGGAGGGTGAGACGCCGGTGGTGGGCGACTGGGTGGCGGTGGCGGTGAAGCCGGACGGGGCAGTGGTCGCGGAATCTATTTCTAGAGGCATTTGCGGTTGTCCACGTCCCAGCCACCAAACCAGTAAGCGGAGAGGGACGTTGGAACTCGAAGGGCGCTGGCTGGAGCTAGACCTGAGATCGCAGCTGAGGTGACATAATCGCCGCCATTCTTCCGCGGT
>QIHU01000248.1 GCA_003231035.1 Acidobacteriota bacterium | reverse complement strand
AGAGAGGCGAGAAGCAGTGCCGTCGCGGCGATCCAAAATGGAGCGTTCAACTGCAAGGCCGTGGAGGTCGAATGGGGCTGAATCTCCGTCCCCACATCCAACACACCCTTGTCGAGAAAGAACTGGATGTTCTGCACCGCCCAGATCTGGAGGTTGGCGGGGAAATGGGGATGGAGAACCAACCCAAGACCGAAACCGAGGCCGGCGTAGAGGATCATCCCCCACTCCCAGCGCCGACGGGCAAATCCCCAGAACAGAAAGAGCAGCAGCAACAGCCCAAAGAGGGCGTGAAAGGCGGTGTAGGCAAGAGTGAAGAGGAAGCATGCGACGCCCAGCCAGCGGTAGCGACCCCGAGCCGCCGCCGTCAGAGCGAGTAAAAGGAGGGTCAGCGCCAGCAACTCCGGCCGCAACCGCACCAACCGCCAGGTGAAATCGGCCGCACTCAGCATGAGAGCGAAGGGAAAGAGCCACGCCAGACGCGCTCCGGGCAACCCCTCAGCGGCTCGGTGGGCCAAGCCGGCGAGGACCGCGAAGAGCAGCGCGCCGAAGAGAGCAAGCCCGATCCGCCCGGCCAGCGCCGAGCCCAGCGGCGAGGCGTCGAAGCAGGCTACCAGGCCGGCCAACAGCCCGTGAAAGAGCACCTCTTTGTCACCGAAACCCTGGGTGAGCAGGCTCATCCGCACCCCATCGAAATTGTCCGGCAGACCCTCGTCGGCGATCTGCCGCGCCACCGCGAGGTGGTAGTAGGAGTCGGTGTCGTAGATCAGCGGGGAGGCCCCGTAGAGCGCAGCGAAGAGGAGCAGCGCCACGACGAATGCCAGGAGTGCCGCGAGGAGCGACGGACGAGTTCGACGCGGCTCGACCGGCCGGGCCTCTGGCTGCTTCTGATCGTTCACGGGAGTGGTGGCTAGAGCTTAGCGCGCCAGGCGCTCCAGCGGGTAGGATGGAAGCCTCATTTCAAGAGGTACGCCATGCACCAGTCCTGGGTCCGCCTGCCGCTGTCCGTTGCCTTCGTTTTGCTCACCGTGCTCTGGGCGCAGCCCTCGGCCGCGCAAGAGGACGACGAGCTGGATGAGCTTCGCGAGAAGCTCGAAGCCTCCGCCATCGTCGAGAAAAAGGTCATGGTGCCAATGCGCGACGGCGTGCGGCTAGCGACCGATATCTACCGGCCCAAAGGGGTCGAAGGGCCGCTGCCGACCCTCTTCTGGCGCACCCCCTACAACTTCAACCAGTTGGGCCGGCGGCGGATCGAAACGGCGATGGACTATCTCGAGCGGGGCTACGCCTTCGTCATCCAGAACGAACGCGGCAAGTTCTTCTCGGAGGGCGACTGGGAGATCCTCGGCTTCCCGCGCACCGACGGCTACGATGCCCTCAGCTGGATCGCCGCTCAGGAGTGGTCCAACGGCAAGGTGGGAACCCTCGGCTGTTCCTCCTCCGCCGAGTGGCAGCTAGCCTTGGCGGCCATGGACCATCCAGCTCACGCCGCCATGGTGCCGATGGCCTCCGGCGCCGGAATCGGCCGCGTCGGCCCCTTCCTCGAACAAGGCAACTGGTACCGCGGCGGGGTATATCAGATGCTCTTCGGCGTCTGGCTCTACGGGGTGCAAAACACCCAACGTCCCCGCCTGCCCGAAGGGCTGCCGCGCGAAGATGTAGTGCGGTTGTCTCGATACTTCGATCTAGCTCCCAAGATGCCGGAGGTCGACTGGCCCGAACAGATCCGCCATCTGCCGCTAGTCGAGATGCTCGCCAACGTCGACGGCCCACAGGGGATCTACTCCGAACTCATCCAGCGACGCCCCAACGATCCAGCCTGGTACCAAGGAGGCCTCTATCACGACGACGAGCCCTGGGGGGTACCCGCCTTGTGGCTCAACTCCTGGTACGACGTGTCGATTGGCCCCAACCTGGCGCTCTTCAATCACGTCACCGCCAACGCCACCGACCCGGAAGTGGCCAACAACCAATACGTGGTGATCGCCCCCACCCCCCACTGCCGCTTCTTCGGCGCCGAGGAAGAGACCCTCGTCGGCACATGGGCGACGTCCGGCTCGACTACGAAGAGCTGATCGCCGACTGGTTCGACTACTGGCTGCAAGGCGCCGACAATGACGTGCTCACCACGACACCCAAGGTCCAGTACTACACCATGGGGCTCAACCAATGGCAGTCGTCGACCACCTGGCCGCCCGAGGGTATCGAAGAGGTCACCTGGTATCTCGACAGTGGCGGCCACGCCAACAGCCTCTTCGGCGACGGCCGCCTGGCCACCTCACCGCCGATCGAGAACCACCACGACACCTTCCCCTACGATCCCACCGTACCGGTGCCCTCGCTCGGCGGCGGCGTCTGCTGCACCGGCGGCGCGGTCGAGCCCGGCTCGTTCGACCAACGACCCATCGAGGCACGCCACGACGTGCTGGTCTACACCAGCGAGCCGCTCAAGGAGGCGATCGAAATCAGCGGCACGATCGGAATCACCCTCTACGTGGGTTCCAACGCCAAGGACACCGACTTCACCGTCAAGCTCATCGACGTCTACCCCGACGGCACCGCCTACAACATCGACAACACCATCCAACGAGTCCGCTACCGCGCCGGCTACGACCGCCAACTCTTCATGGAGCCCGGCGAGGTCTACGAACTCGAAGTCAGCCCGATGTCGACCAGCGCCT
>QIHU01000589.1 GCA_003231035.1 Acidobacteriota bacterium | reverse complement strand
TCGAACTCCGCCTCGGCGTCGAGAAACTGGAGCAGGAAGGCTGCCGAGAAGGCAGGGGTGGTTGTAGACTTGGGTTGGCTGCGCACTGGCCGTTAACTCCTGTTGCGTGGCTTCCCGGTGGGGTGTTGGTAGCACCCTGCCGGACCTGGTTTGTGGGGAACCAACTCTCGGAAGGCGCCCCTTCCGGCTCGCCAACGCGGTTCGAGCGGGACCCTTCGAACTGCACAGTCTAGCCAGTGGGTGGCATAACGGCTGCGAAGCAGTGGCGTGGCCTACTCCCCACGGGTAGAGTTGATTACTTCTTGTTGATCTTGGGTTGACCATGTACATCCTGTGGTCAGTTATATCGATCCTGACCTTCAGTGTCAATCCTTTTTCTGTAAGAGAATGGCGCTCGGTGCCGCGCGCCGCCAATTCCGGCCGTCTCGTTAGCCCGGGCAGAAGGGAAAGGCATGTTGTTGGATTGGATTCTGGTTCTCCTCGGCTGGTTAGAAGGTGAAGAATCGTCAGTAGCGCCACTGATTGAGTCAGGTGGCAGTGCGGACCCTTGGGGTTAGTCTCGATTGAGAGGGTGGCAGAGGCCGGTGGCCTGGCCACTGGCCCTTGCCGCTTTCGCCTCGTTCCCAGTTGCAGTGATGCGCATCCACACTGTCAGTACGCGATTAAATTATCTATATCCGCTACTTTCGCGCCTGCGCAGGATTGTTGTAGACTGCCGGCTAAATGGACATAGATCGACTACTGCGGCAAGTGTGGAAACTGCGTCAAGACCTCGGCGACGCTCAGCGGCAAGCCAGACGACTGCTCGCCGCTCCCGAAAGGCAGCGCCAACTCCTACTTGAGAACGACCATCGCTTGACATCTATGCCGGTATGCCAAGTGCTCGTGACTCGTTGTAGGGAGTTGCGCCGTGACGATGCTCAAGGCTACGCCGTGGCAGCTGGTGCAGCAGTCGCGGCTGCCGAGGCCATGCCAGCCCAACCTGCCCAGTTACACCACGACCTTCGCGCTGAAGCCTGGGCAGAGTTGGGAAATTCTTTGCGGATGCGAGGCAACCTGTCAGCAGCCCGTTCAGCGTTCGATACCGCCCAGCGGGAGGAACGTTCAAGTAGCGGCGACCCGCTGATCACCGCCCAGTTGCTCGCCTACCAGGCGTCGCTCGCTCGTGATGTTGGGGAATTGGACAATGCCATAGATCTCGGGCTCGAGGCGATGGAACTCTACGAGTTACTCGGCGAGGAGTTGAACGCTGCGCGAACTCAGGTTTCACTGGCGATTTCCTACGCTGCTTATCGTGACTATCGCTCTGCTTTCCGCCACCTCTTGCAGGCGATGGACCGGCCGGCTCTGCTCGAGGACGCGGCGGTGATCTTGATCGCAATCCACAACTTCACCAACTACGTCAGCGAAGTGGGTAGTCCACATCAGGCGCTCGCGATGGCGTCAATGGTAGCTCCCTACTACAGCTACTTCCCCGGTGGGGCCGACCTGCGGGCGCGGCTGATTTGGCTGCAGGGGACCGCCTATCGCCGCCTTCACCGGCCCGCCAAAGCAGCGCAGTTTTTCCGCCAGGCGAGCGACGTCTTCTTCCACCTAGGACGGGGCTATGACGCAGCACTGGCAACGTTGGAGGCTGCCAGCGCGATGATCGATCTTAGCGACTTCGAAGGGGTGGCCAGGCAAGCGCGTAGTGCTTGCCGCGATCTACTACGCCTCGGTTCCACCAGCGGTGCACTGGCGGCGATTCGTGTTCTACACAGCGCCTGTGAGGCTTCGGCGGTCACCGCCGAATTGGTGGGCGAACTTCGTCAGCGGCTGGAGGACGAACGCAGGTTTAGCGCCGGATCACCAACGACAAGGCGCTAACCTCAGCTTTCGCTAGTATCGGGCGAGTCGGGCTGATCGGGCAGGGTTTCCAAGATCTTACGGATCATCTCTTCCATCCGCGGTGCGATCTGCTCGTGAATAGCGCTGACCTGCTCTTCGCTGATCGGTACCGTTCGCTTGCGATACCGGCGCGCAACGGCGGAGAAGAACTCTGAGAACTCGACTTCGGTGGCGACTCGACTTCGGTGGCGACCAGGATCTTGAACAACTGAAAGATCTTCAGGTCGACATGGCCGTTCACCAGTTGACTTAGGTACTTCTTGGAAAAGCCGGCGCGCTGCTCGATCTCGGCGTAGCGCAGGCCGCTTGCCCGGATCCGGGCGCGCAGTTCTTCGATGAGTGGGCCCATCTCTGGGATGACGTGAGGCATATAGCGGTAGGTTATAGCAAGCCGGCTCCAAGTTCCAACTCGGCCCCGTGGGTCACGGCCACCACCACAGGGCTAGCAAGAACACGAAACGCCCTCTACCGGTCGGGCCGGCGAGGGCGTTCGTCATTGTGGCTGCTCTGGCGCGGCCGAGGGTGAATGGGTGAATGGCTTACGGGGTCTTGGGCTGGAGTTGAACCGCCTCGGCGATCATCTCGGCGAACTCGGCGACGTCGTCGCCCCCCACCTTGTCGGCGGAGAGCTTTTGCGCCTCTTTGAGCAAGGCGTTCAGATCGCCCTCCTTCGCCCAGTAGGAGCCCCGCAGGATCTCGGCGAACTCGGCAACCACGGCGGCGAGGCGTAGGGACGGTTTGGCGCTGGACCAGCCGCGGGCCAGGTCGTGGGTGCCGATCTCTTCGACCTGCTCCACCACCCGGTCACTGCCGACGGGCCGATAGCGTAGCCGCACCGTGGCCAGGTGCATCGGTGCGCCTTCTTCGGCGGAGGCCGCGGCGGCCTCGGTCAGTTTGATCTCGTAGAGGGCGGTCACCGAGTGACCGACCCCGATCTCACCGGCATCGACCGCGTCGTTGCGGAAGTCTTTGTCCGCCACAGCGCGATTTTCGAGACGGAGCGGCCATCGAACTCCACCTGGACTTTCGAATCGAAGGCGAGGGTTTGCAGCGTGCTCGTCAGGTTGTCGACGAAGATGCGCCGGGCCTCCTGGAGCTGGTCGACATAGGCATAGTTGCCGTTGCCGCGATCGGCCAGTTGCTCCATCAAAGTGTCGTTGTAGTTGCCCATCCCGAAACCGACGGTGGTCAGCTCGATACCCCGGCGAGCACCGGCGCCGATGCGGGTGAGAATCGACGTCGGCCCGGTGACACCGACATTGGCCACGCCGTCCGAGCAAAGGATGATGCGGTTGATCGCACCGGGACGCAGGTAGCGCTCGGCCTGGTCGTAGGCGAGCACCAGCCCTTCGGCGACATTGGTCGCACCACTCGGCTGCAAGCTGTTGACCGCCGTGCGGATGGCCTTCAGATCGCTCGTCGGTTCCAAGACCACCTGGCCACGGCTTCCATAGGTCACCAGGCCGACTCGATCCTCGCTGCCCAAC
>QIHU01000704.1 GCA_003231035.1 Acidobacteriota bacterium | reverse complement strand
GACACTTCAGGAGAGCGTCGCTGGATCAGGGCAACGGGGCACCCCTTTGACTCCCTGTCAGAATGGAAGCCTCGCTGTTCTGGGGCTCCGTACGATCCATTCCGAGTAGAGGAGAAGATGATGAAGATCAAGTCTGCCCTTGGTGTTGCCGCGGCGCTGGTCGTGTTGCTGCTCGCGTCGGTCGGTTTCACCGGATCCGCGTTTGCTGGTACGGGCTGGGACGGTTGTCCGGCCGGCGAGTTTGTGCTCGAGTATGGCTGTGTGCTCTGTCTGCCAGGTTATTCGCACCAAAAGACGGGTTCCACCAGCGATCATGGCTATGACTGCTACACATGCGCCCCGAACAAAGCGGCCGGTGCGGTGAGTCCGAAGAAGATGTGCCGTGTCCAAGCCCAGCAGGTAGCCTTTTCGGCTACTCAGCGCTTCACACCCGAGGAGCGCACCACTTCGAGTACCTCCTCCAAGAGTTCGGCTGCGCGCCAGAAATAGACTTCTGAGTGCGTCGCTACGATCCGCGGCGCACTCCTTCACTGGTGCCACTTGAACGGAGTGCCAGTCACCTCGGGAGAGCAGCCACGGGTTGGCGGTGGAGCTTTAGGCGCGCTCGGTCGGGAAGGTGAGGACTTGACGAATGTCGTCCGCTCCGCTGGCCAACATCACCAGGCGGTCGATCCCAAGGGCCACTCCGGCGCACGGGGGCAGGCCGTGCGCAAGGGCCGCCAGGAGGAGTTCGTCGGGTTCGACATCCTCTTGCCCCGCCGCGCGGCGTTCTTGGCGTTCCGCTTCGAAGCGACGACGTTGCTCGCCCGCGTCGGTGAGTTCGTGGAAGCCGTTGGCCAGTTCGAGGCCGGCGACGAAGAGTTCAAACCGTTCGGCAACGGCGGGTGGTCCCGGTCGCACTATGGCCAAAGCCGCCTGGCTGGCGGGGTAATCGTGGACGAAGGTTGGGCGCTCCTGGCCAAGGTGGGGCTCGATGACGGAAGCGATCAAGAGGTCTAGCAAGCCGTCGCGGTCCAGGTCCGGCAACTCTCCAAGATCGGCTCGCGAGGTCGCTTGCCGCAACTCGTGGAGCGAGGCGGTGTGCGGATCGACCGCCAGGTGGCGCTCAAAGAGTTCGCCGTAGGTGATCCGCTCGGCCGCAGGGAGACCGAGTACGGCGGTGATTAACTCGGAGACTTCGTCCATCAATCGGTGATGGTCCCAGCTCGGCCGGTACCACTCGAGGAGGCTGAACTCGGGGTTGTGGCGGTGGCCCGCTTCGCCGTCCCTAAAGGCTTTGCAGATTTGGTAGATCGGCCCGCTGCCGGCGGCGAGCAGCCGCTTCATGGCGAACTCCGGCGAGGTTTGCAGGAAGAGTCGACGCGCCGGTCGTCCGTAGTGGGTGTGGAGCGATTCGATCGCCGGCTCGGGAATGGTGCTGGCGCACAGGAGAGGCGTTTCGACTTCGAGGAGGCCGCGATCGGAAAAGAACTGGCGTACCGTCGACAGAACCTCGGCTCGGCGTTTCAGGTTTTTTCGGGAGGCGGTGGGTCGCCACTGGAGGGCCGCTGAAGCCTCCTCGGACGGTGGCGGGCTGGCCATTGGCTAGCGGCTACTCCTTGGCCCGCGACACGTAGCTGCCAGTGCGCGTGTCCACCCGGATAATCTCCCCTTCTTGAATGAACAGAGGAACCCGCACCACCGCGCCGGTTTCGGTGGTGGCCGGCTTGGTGCCGCCACCTGACGTGTCGCCTTTGACCCCTGGATCGGTCTCGGTCACCTCTAGGGTGACGAACTGTTGCGGTGTCACCGACAGCGGGAAGCCGTTCCAGAGTGTCACCTGGCAGGTATCCTGCTCCTTCAACCATTTGGCGACCTCGCCGACCACCGTTTCGCTCGCTTCGTGCTGGGCGTAGCTTTCCGGGTCCATGAAGTGCCACTTTTCGCCGTCCGAGTAGAGGTACTGCATGTCGGATTCCATCACGTCCGCCGCTTCGATCGACTCGCCGGACTTGAAGGTTTTGTCGATCACCCTGCCGTTTTTGAGATTGCGGATCTTGACCCGGTTGAAGGCCTGGCCCTTGCCCGGTTTGACGAATTCGTTCTCTACAATGGAGTAGGGATCGTTGTCCAAGATTACTTTGAGACCGGTCTTGA
>QIHU01000776.1 GCA_003231035.1 Acidobacteriota bacterium | reverse complement strand
AACACCACCACGGCGGCTCGGGCGAGTGGTTCATGGTGGAGACGATGGTCGGCGGGGTGGTGATTTTCGACTACGACGCCGACGGCGATGCTGATCTCTTCTTTGTCGATGGCGGTAGCCTGCCGGGCTACGCCGGTGAGCCTGCCCGCTCGCGCCTTCTGCGCAACGACGGCCGGCACTTTGTCGACATGACGCAAGCGTCGGCCATTCGCATGGATAGCTACGGCGCTGGTGGTGTCGCGGGTGACGTGGATGGGGATGGCGATCTGGACCTCTATTTGACCGCATTTGGCGCCAATCAACTGTGGCTCAACAACGGTGACGGCACCTTCCGCGACACTACCGCGGTGGCCGGGGTGGGGGATTCGAAGTGGAGCATGTCCGCCACCTTCTTCGACCCTGATCACGATGGTGACTTGGATCTCTACGTGGCTAACTACGTCGATTTTTCCCTCGACAACCATCAATTCTGCGGTGACCGAAAGCGAGGAATCCGCGTCTATTGCAACCCGGACACCTACAACCCCTACCCCGACACCTACTACCGCAACCGTGGTGACGGCACCTTCGAAGAGGCGACGATCGAAGCTGGATTGACTCGTCAACCGGGTGCGGGCTTGGGCGTGGTCGCCGCCGACCTCGATGGCGATGGCTGGAGTGACCTTTACGTCGCCAACGATCTGACGCCCAACTTCTTGTTCCACAACCGCGGCGACGGTACTTTTGAAGACCTCTCCCTGATCTCGGGCGTGGCCTACAGCGATCGAGGGTTCGCCGAAGCGGGGATGGGGGTCGATGCGGCCGACTACGACGGCGACGGCGACCCGGACTTGGTGGTCACCAACTACGAGTTTCAGACCAACGCCCTGTACCGAAACGTGGGCTCCAACCTCTTTCTGGATTCCCGCTTTGTCGCCGGCATTGCCGAGCCGTCGATCCAGATGCTGGCCTTCGGTGTGCTCTTTGGTGACTTCGATCACGATGCCGACCTCGACCTCGTGGTCGCCAACGGCCACCTCAACCATCACGTTGCGCAGCTCACGCCGGGAAGCCGCTACAAGCAGCCGCATCAGCTCTTCGAGAACACCGGTTCGGGTCGTTTTCGGCTTACCGAGACCACCGCCACCGGCTTGACCGGGGTCGAGGTCAGTCGGGCGCTGGCGGCGGCCGATCTCGACCGCGATGGCGATCAAGAGTTGGTGGTGGTCAACTCGAACGACCGAGCGGAGGTCTACGAGAATTTGCTGGCGACCGAGGACGGGGACTGGCTCCAGGTCGAGTTAGCGTCTAGCAACAGCGCGCCCTCAGGCGTGGGCAGTCGCTTGCGGGCAGCGGTTCAGCAACCGCAAGCCAAGTGGCAGGTCAGACAGCTACTCACCGCTCGCTCCTATCTAGCTCAAAGCGAACTCATTGCCCACTTCGGCTTCCCGCCCAAGGTCGACCTAGCGCTGAAACTGGAAGTCAGCTGGCCAGCAGGCGGTCGGCTGAGGATCGAAGGTATACCGCGCAACCGGCGAGTTCGGCTGGTGGAGCGGTAGGGTTACTCTTTCTTCACCTTCAAGAGTCGATCGAGGTTGGAGCGTGCCGTTTCGTCTTCGGGGCGCAACTCCAGAACGCGCTTGAGGAGGGACTCGGCTTCGGTGGTGCGCTGTTGCACCATCAACAAGACGGCCAGGTCACTCATCGCCGCGGTGTGGGTGGGAGAAACTTGCAGTGCCTGGCGCAAATCCTTCTCCGCATCGTCCACCTGGTCCAGCGCCATGCCGATCACGCCGCGCAAGTACAGCGGGTCGGCATTGCCAGGGAAGCGCGCGATCACTTGGTTGATCGCACTTTGCGCCTCGTCCTTGCGACCGGCCATGAGTAGCGCTTGGACCTCTTGCAGCCAGGCGCGAGGGTCGTCGGGCGAGAGCTTCTGCTCCTGACGAATCGCCGCCATCGCTTTCTCCGGCTCACCCTGCTGGAGCAGATTCATCGCCGCGCTCAGCTTGCGCGCCGTGGGGTCGTCGTAAGCGACCTGCGAGGGGACACCGGCACTGGCGACGATCTCTTGAAACCTAGCCAGGGCTGCCTCACCCTCTTGTTTGTGGCCGGCGAGGAGGAGAGCTTGGCCGAGCATTTGCCAGCTCTGGCGCTCCTCGGGCGCCAATTCGGCGGCGCGTTGCAGGAAAGGCACGGCGCTGGCCGCGTCGTCGCGGGCGAGAAGAACCCGCCCGTACTCCTGGCAGCTCAGGGCGACGAGGCCCAGCGGCAGAGTGTTGCCCTGGGTGGAGAGCAACTGATCGGAGAGGGAGGCAAAGAGCGCTGCCGCCGAGTCGACTTCGCCCTGCTGGTAGTGGGCTCGGGCCAGGAAGACCCGCAGCAACGGGTCCTTGGCGGTCTTGCCTTGCAGTAGGGCGACCGCG
>QIHU01000491.1 GCA_003231035.1 Acidobacteriota bacterium | reverse complement strand
GTCGTTCTGGTCCGTGACGCCACCCTGTGGACCAGCGGTCCTCAGGGCCGGCTCGAAGGCGCCGATCTCCTCATCCGCGAGGGCAAGATCGCCGCCGTCGGTAGCGACCTGCGGGCTCCTCGCGGTGCCCTGATCATCGAAGCCAGCGGCAAGCACGTCACCGCCGGGCTGATCGATTGCCACTCCCACGCCACCATCGACGGCGGGGTTAACGAAGGATCGAACATCACCACCGCCGAGGTGCGGATCGAGGATGTGATCAATCCCGAAGCGATCGCCATCTACCGTCAGCTGGCCGGTGGTCTGACCGCCGCCAACGTGCTGCATGGATCGGCCAACTCGATCGGCGGGCAAAATGCCGTCATCAAGTTTCGCTGGGGAGCCACCGCCGACGAGATGCTCATGACCGGTGCGCCGCCGGGAATCAAATTCGCCCTCGGCGAGAACCCGAAGCAGAGCAACTGGGGCGACCTCACCGAGTTGCGCTACCCGCAGACCCGCCCCGGCGTCGAGCAGTCGATCCGCGAGCGCTTCACCGCCGCCCTCGACTACCAGCAGGCTTGGAAAGAGTTCCGAGCTAGCCCGCGCAGCTCGCGGATTCCGCCCCGGCGCGACCTCCAGCTCGACGCTCTAGTCGAGATTCTCGAGGGTGAGCGGCTGGTCCACTCACACTCTTACCGAGCCGACGAGATTCTGATGCTGATCCGGCTGGCCGATGAGTTCGGTTTCACCGTCGCCACCTTCCAACACGTTCTAGAAGGGTACAAGGTCGCCGACGAGATCGCCGCCCACGGGGCCGGCGCCTCGACCTTCAGCGACTGGTGGGCCTACAAGTTCGAGGTGATCGACGCCATCCCGCACAACGGCTCTCTGATGGCTGAGCGAGGAGTGGTCGTTTCCTTCAACTCCGACGACAACGAACTCGCCCGTCGGCTCAATTTGGAAGCGGCCAAGGCGGTGCGCTACGGCGGCACCAGCGAGAGCGAGGCGCTGAAGTTCGTCACCCTCAACCCGGCGATTCAACTCCACATCGACGACCGAGTGGGATCGTTGGAGAAGGGTAAGGACGCCGACTTCGTGATCTGGAGCGGCCACCCACTCTCCACCTACTCGATCGCCGAGCAGACCTGGATCGACGGCCGCAAGTACTTCGACCGCGAGCAGGACCTGGCCAGCCGTGAGGCCATCGCCGAGGAACGCGCGGCCCTGCTGGCCAAGGTCAAGGAAGAGGCTGACGACGACGAAGAGGACGGAGAGAACGGAGAGAACGGCGAAGAGGAGGACTCCAGCGAAACGGAGGACGACTCGGGGCACGAGGCGGAAGGCGACGAGGGCGACGAGGAGCCACCGACCGCCGAGGATTCCGTCACCGCCCGCGCGTTCCGCGGTTTGAAAAAGATACTCACGCTAGTTCGCGGCGCCACTCAGACCCAGGACGCCGACAAGGAGAATCGATAATGTCGCACCACGAAGACCACCGTGTTCTTCCGCGCCCCGGTACATGGCTCGCCGCGGCGAGCCTCCTCGTACTGGCGACGCCGTTGCTCGCCATCGCCGCCACCGCCCAGCCGGTGGCCTATGTCGGCGCCACCGTCCATCCGGTCAGCGCTCCCACTATCGAGCACGGTGTGTTGATCGTCGAAGGGGGCACCCTCGTCGCCGTCGGCGACGCCACCACCGCCATCCCCAACGATGCGCTTCGGGTCGACCTCAGCGGTAGCCACATTTACCCCGGTTTCGTCCACCCCCACTCGAACCTCGGTCTGATCGAGATCGACAGCGTGCGCGGCACCGACGACACCTCGGAGATCGGCGACAACAACGCCAACCTGCGGGCCGAAGTGGCGGTCAATGCCGATTCGCGCCACCTTCCAGCCGCCACCTCGGGCGGCATCCTCACCGCCCACATCGTGGCCAACGGTGGCCTCTTCACCGGCACTTCGGCGGTGTTGCGCCTCGCCGGTTGGAACTGGGAAGAGATGACCCTCGCCTCCCCCGTCGCCATGCACCTCGCCTTCCCCAACACGGCCGGCAACTCACGAGGAGGAGGGCAGCGACGAGGCCCTCACCGAGATTAACCAACTCCTCGACGAGGTGCGCGCCTACGCGCGGGCCCGCGATGCCGCTCGGGAAGGCACTGGCCCCGCGGTTGATTTCGCCTCCAAGCTCGCGGCGCTGCGCCCCGTGGTCGACGGCCGATTGCCGTTATTCATCCACGCCGACGATCGAGATCAGATCGGTAGCGCCCTCGACTGGGCCGAAAAGCAAGAGTTGAGCCGCATCGTCCTCGTCTCTCGCTCCGACGCCGCCTATCTGGCCACGCGGCTGGCCGAGGCCAAAGTGCCGGTGATCCTACGCTCGGTTCTCGCTC
>QIHU01000052.1 GCA_003231035.1 Acidobacteriota bacterium | reverse complement strand
ATTCTCTTTCCGGTCATGTTCTACGTACTCTTCGGTCTTAGCTTTCTGAAGAACCAACCGGCGGGTGGCGTTTCAATGGCCGCCTACCTGTTGGCCACCTACGGCTCTTTCGGGGTGATGGGTGCCGCCCTCTTCGGTTTCGGGGTGGGAGTGGCGGTGGAGAGAGGGCAGGGCTGGATGCTCCTCAAAAGGGCCAGCCCGATGCCTCCGGTCGCCTACTTCACCTCCAAGATCGTGATGAGTTGCCTCTTCGGGCTGATCATCGTCCTCTTGCTCTTCGCCTTGGGCTACCTCTTCGGCGATGTGCGCATGCCGGTGGAGGGGTGGTTCTCCTTGCTCGGAATTCTGGTGGCGGGAGCGCTACCCTTCTGTGCTCTGGGCTTGGCGATTGGCTACCTCGCCGGCCCTAACTCGGCGGTCGCGATCGTCAACCTGCTCTACCTGCCCTTGGCTTTCGCCTCGGGTCTGTGGATCCCGGTTGCCGTTTTGCCCGCCTTCTTCAAGAAGTTGGCGCCTTGGTTGCCGCCCTACCACTACTCGCAGTTGGCTCTGAAGCAACTCGGCGCCGATGTTGGTGATTCGACCGCTGGCCATCTTGTCTATCTGGTTGCTTTTACCGCCATTTGCCTGGGGGTCGCCTATCTCGGCTATCGTAGAGACGAAGGAAAGAGCTACGGCTAGCCACTACCAACCATGCGACTACTGCCCAGAGATTCCCACGAAGGATGGACCCCGTACGCCTGGTTGTCCTATCTGCTGATTTTCCTTGCCAGGCCGGTCTTGTTCGAGCCTTCGATGGCTGGCTGGCTGGCCACCTTCGTGGGGTTGGCGATTTTTCTGCCGCTCTATTTTCGCGGTTACTGGCTACGCGGGCGCAAGCTCTTTCCGATCATCGTGGCGATCAACCTCCTAGGGATTGTCTACTCGCCGTTCAATTCTGGCGCCACTGTTTTCTTCATTTATGCCGCGGCCTTCTTGGGCGAAGCGGGACCGCCGGCTTTCGCTGTTCGCTTGCTTGCTGGCCACCTGGTTGTGGTCTCCCTAGCCTGCTGGCTCGGCGGCGTGGAGCCGCAAGGGTGGATTCCTGGCTTCTTTTTCTCGCTTCTGATCGGCGGAATCAACATCCACTTTGCCGGCGTGCGCCGGCGCGGAGCCAAGTTGCGGCTGGCCCAGGAAGAGGTGGAAGCGTTGGCGACGATGGCCGAGCGCGAGCGCATCTCGCGAGATCTGCACGATCTGCTCGGCCATACCTTGTCGATGATCACTCTCAAGTCCGAGCTGGCGGCCAAGCTGGTTGCAAGCGACCCCGAAAAAGCCGAGCAAGAAATGCGCGAAGTCGAGCACACCTCTCGCCAAGCCCTGGCCGAAGTGCGGCGAACCGTACAGGGTTATCGCAGTCACAACCTGCGAGGCGAGCTGGCTAGCGCTCGCTTGGCGTTGGAGACCGCGGGTGTTGGGGTGGTGGTGGACAGTCGTCCCCACGATCTGCCGCCGGAAGTCGAAGCGGTGGCAGCTCTCGCTCTGCGCGAGGCGGTGACCAACGTGGTGCGCCACGCCCGGGCCGACAGTTGCACGATTTCCTATCGCCAAGAGCGGGGTCTATTCCGCCTCACCGTTGCCGACGATGGCAAGGGGCTACGCGACCACGGGGAAGGCTCGGGCCTTTCCGGTATGCGCGAGCGGGTGCGGGGGCTGGGTGGTGAACTGGAGGTGCGGAGCCACAAGGGGGTTCGTTTGAGCGTGACCCTTCCCCTGGATCAAGTGCGCAACGTGGGCGAGGTGGCGACGGCTGGGAGGGCTTCGTGATTCGAGTTCTGATCGCCGAAGACCAAGCGATGGTTCTCGGTGCGCTGGCGGCGTTGCTCCAGATCGAAGCGGACATCGAGGTGGTGGGGCAGGCGCGAGATGGCGAGGAAGCGTTGGCCCTGGTGGCCGAACTGGATCCCGACGTCGTCTTGACCGATATCGAGATGCCGAAGATGACCGGTCTGGAATTGGCCGCTGAGTTGCGCCGCCGCGCAGCGCGCCAGCGGGTGGTGATCGTCACCACCTTCGCGCGCGCCGGCTATCTGCGCCGCGCCCTCGAAGCGGGTGCCTCCGGCTATCTGCTCAAGGACTCGCCGGCTGAAGAGCTGGCCAACTCGCTACGCCGGGT
>QIHU01000202.1 GCA_003231035.1 Acidobacteriota bacterium | reverse complement strand
CCGCGCGGCGCTACCCACCTTGCCTTCGCCGTAGCCCCAAGCCAGCCGCCGCGCCTCGTCCTCGACCCCGGAAAGACCGCGTAACTCGCCCAGTCCTCCCGCCCCCGCGCTATCGCCAATACCGTCCGCCAACCCCTCGGCGAGCCAGCGGGGCAGATCGCTGCCCAGGGCCCGCCGGTTGACCAGATGGGTCAACTCGTGCGCCAAGGTGGCCGCCACGGTCTCCAGCGCCAGGCCGTCGGCGCTCAGCGCCACGAACCCCTTGGTTCCCCGCGCCACCCCGGCGTAGCCGGCCCGCACCGCCCCCTCTTCAGCCATAAAGGCACGGAAGCCTCCACCGTGCGCGAAGAGGAAAATCGTCTCTTGGGGCTCACCGACCGGAGTCACTGAGTAGCGAGCACCGTAGACCGCGTCCAACCGCGCGCCGATGCGCTCACAGACCGCGAGGAGGGTGGGATCGGTCACGTCGGTCCACAGCGGGTAGGGACCGCACCGGTGCTGGGACCCGCCGCCGCGCAGGGCGGCCCGCGCCTTGGCGACCACCGCGCGACTCGCCCGCTTGGCGCGCCGACCGGCGCGCCGCTCCACCACCGCCGGAGCCGGTTGGGGAAGGGGCTCAGCCACCGACTCAGGGGCTGGCTCGGGAGCAGCTTCCGGTGAGCCGCAGCCGTTGGCCAGGACGCACAGGCAGATCAGGGCAATGAGAGGCGGGATTCTCATCACCGAGGGCTCAGACACGGATTTCACGACCCGCCCAGTCTAGCAGCCCGCTGTGCTGTCCAGAAAAGCAGCACCCCGGCCTCCCACCGGGGCGCTGACTTCGGTTCTATCGAACCGACGAGCGGCTACGAACCGCCGCGCGGTCCTGGAAGGCGCAGACTCAGCAGCAGATCTGGATCCGCCGGATCTAACGGATCCACCGGTTGAACATCCGACTCCTCGCAGCGCGGGAAGGGACCGCCATCGCCCTGGTACTCCCCGAAGCTGTAGGTTTGGTCGGCACAGCTGGGCACGACTTTCGACCCCGGCACCACGTCCCCTGGTCCGCGGTAGCAACCACCGCCACCCTTGGGCAGGGGTGGGCAAGGGATGTTGTCCGGGCAGGTTCCGTAGGTCATCACCACCGCGAAGGGCTGCCGGGAGGCCGAGGAAACCGAGCGGCCATAGACCTTGATGGTCGGCAATAGGTACGACGCCTTGACCTGGCCCATCGGGATGTAGACGTCCTCCACGTTGTTGTAGGTATCGAAGGTATTGCTGGTGAGCAGGTGGTTGCCGCGGTAGACGCGGTTGTTGAAGGTCACCTCGAGATCCAGATCGTTGACCAAAGCCTTGCCGGATCCCATGGTCATCGGCTCATCGGTCCACGCCAGGGTGATGCGCAAGATGTTGCACGAGGCCCGCCAGCGCTCCTTGATTTTCACCTGGCGAGTCCACTGGCTGCCCGAGGCCGCCCAGGTGGTGGCATCTTCCCAAACCTTGAGCTCACGGTAGCCGGCCGGCTCCAAGACGTTGTCGAGCACCGGTCGGCCATAACCCTGATCGAAGTTTGGATACGCGGTGGCCGGTAAGCCGAACAGGGGGTTGGCTTGCCAGGCGCTCGGATCAGGGAGGAAGACGGTGGCGTTGACCAGCATCGCCTTGACCAGCGCTGAGCTCGGTGGCAAGGGCAGCGGCGGGTCGGTGGGATCGTTCGGGTAGAGCTTCTGGTCGAAATAGTCGCGCACCAAAGCCGCGGCGCCCGAAACGGCGGGAGCCGAGACGCTGGTCCCTGGGAAGGGACCGTAGGCGCCGGTCGCCTGGGCTTCCGAGGTCTCGACGTAGGCAGGCGCCACAATGTCCGGCTTGACCCGGCCGATCGGGGCGCAGGGAGGACCTCCCAGACAATCCATCGTCGGGCCACGGCTGCTGTACAGATACATGACCTCGCGACCGCTGCCGTTGCCACTCCCGCCGACGGTAATCACGTTCTTGCCGTGGGCCTCGTCCGACAGAGAAAACGAGGTGTAGGTGCCGTTGTCAAACCCTTTGTTACCGGCGGCGAAGACCACCACCTGCTCGCGGAAGGCCCTGCGCTTGAGATAGGCGTCGGTGAAGTAGGTCTCCATGGTGTAGGAACCGGGAAGAGTGCCGTTGGAGCCGTTGTGTCCCCAACTGTTGTTGTGAATCATCGAG